>JBGSOI010000131.1:0-11819 GCA_041739215.1 Akkermansiaceae bacterium | reverse complement strand
GCTGCGGGCGGCCACGTCGAGCGCGACCCGGTCACCGTCGGCGACCTCCACGCCACCGTCGCCAGTGCCTGCGGCTTGCCGATCGAGAAAAGCGCCATCACTCCCAGCGGGCGCCCGTTCACCATCGGCAACAAGGGCAAGCCGGTGAGCGGCGTGTTCGCCTGATCCAGCGAAATCCAAGGGTGCCCGGTTCAGGTCTGATAGGGCGCGCTTGACAGATCAACGCTCTGAAACCAGCGTCGATTGATGATAGAGGCTAAAGAAAACCCCGGGCCGCCTTGTGCGGATTCGCCGGGATTCAATAGCGCCCTAGCTGCGGCCCGTTTGCGCGGATTCATCCTATTGGTATGCCTGCTCGCGGGGCCGTGCCTCAATGGCCGCGTAATCCAAGTGAGCCTCGGAGACAATGCCGGGCCGTTTCTCAGCGGTCCTGCCGGTGGCAGCGGGTCTATCTGGAACGACTGGCGTTCGCTGGAAAGCGGATTGAGAGACTCGACCGGCGCACTCACCCCCGTTACATTCACCGTTGGTGGCGATGGTCCCCACAGTGATTGGTGGTGCGATCTCGGTCTGCTAACAGGTGGATCCCATGCCGGCGACGGGATTGCGAGTCCGTTCGTGATTTCCGGGCTCGACCCTCACAAAACCTACGATCTCTATCTGGCCAGCTCATGGGGAAACAAAGGGGGAAACACCACATTCCATACCGTCAACCCTGCGAACACCCCATCACCCCGGATCGCTAACAACTCGACCGCCGGCAATGCGACCACTTGGGTTAGCGACACCAACTTCGTGTTTTTCCAGGACTTGGAAGCCGATGGCGCGGGCCGGATCCATCTCACCTATCAAGGCATGGGCACCTACGGGATTCTCAACGGTTTCCAGCTGGTCGGGCCGATCGAGGTTCCCACCACGACTTTCCAATCCTGGGCTGCGGATGCGGCGCAGGGACTCACTCCGGCTTCTAACGACGGCCCGCTCGATGATCCCGATCAGGATGGCGCCGTCAATCTGCTGGAGTTCGCCCTCGGCGGCATGCCGATGGTCGCCTCGCCGGCCATCCTCCCCAAGCTGACTGCCGCCGGCGGCACGTGGATCTTCGAATACGATCGCAGCGACGCGGCAAGACCACCGCACACTTCGCAAGTGGTGGAATACAGCAGCGACCTCCTGACCTGGACGCCGATCATCATTCCCGTGATCAGCGGCAATGGAGTGACCATTGTGGACAACGGTCCCACGGACCACGTCCAGGTCGCACTTCCGGCTTCGGGAGGTCCGATGTTCGCCAGGCTCAAAGCCTTTCAGTGAGAAAATCCATCAACTTCCAGCAGCATGTCTACTCAATCCTGCGAAATCATTCGCCCCACCAGCTCCCTCATTCTGGCGACTTGTCTGGTGCTGGCTGGCATTTCATCC
Organism: Akkermansiaceae bacterium; assembly: GCA_041739215.1. GTDB lineage: Bacteria > Verrucomicrobiota > Verrucomicrobiia > Verrucomicrobiales > Akkermansiaceae > Luteolibacter. The sequence goes on along the minus strand of JBGSOI010000131.1, from coordinate 10,397 downwards.
GGACAACCGGATGAGGCCGCCGTCTCCGCTGCCCGAGGCAACGCGAAACAGGCCCTGAAGCTGGCGATCGAAAGACTCCAGGAAACCGCCGGACCGGACCAACGCGTCACCGCGCGGGCTGACATTTTAAATTCCGACATCGCCCGGCCCAACCTTACCGGCGTTTGGAATTCCTGGGAGATCCAAGCCACGGCACCTCCCACCGACGCGGACTATCATCCCGACACCAAGGCGGCGAAATTCATCGGTTGGCTGGTCTCCACCCCGATGGCGCAGGCCGCGACCGAGATCGGCTTTGCCAGTCAGCTTCCTCAATCTCCGGTCACTCTCATGGGAGCCGGAACCTTGGGAAATGGAGCTCCTGCCGAAAGTTTCGTCACCGCCTCCAAGGTGCCGGTCGCCTCCCCCGCCGGTGCCTACGCCTGGGCCGTGCTCGACGAGGGCGTGAAAGCCCGCATCAACACCCCATTCTCCAACTCGGCGCCTTCCGCCGGAGCGAAGACCCAGCAGCTTGGATCCGGCGAGCGGCCCGCCACGGAATTTATGCCAGGTCTCAGCGGACTCGGCCGCGACTCGTTCGAAGCCGCTTCCACGGACTTCGCGGATTTCACGAAAGGAATCGGCAACACCAACTTCCTCCCGACCGCCGAACGAATCGCCCCCGGTTCCGGCGCGGCTCTGAAATCGCTGACCCACGACTTCACCCTGCATTCACTGGGCCTCTTCACCGACACCGCCCGCGGCGGGCTCAGGCAGGATTTCAGCCTGCTCACCAATCCTGGCACGCTGCCCTCACCTTACAGCGGTGTTGGGGTTTACAGCTCGCGGCTGGGAATCACGGTTCCCTCCGACCCGCGTTGGCAGTCGTTCCAGCAATTCGCACGGATTTATAAGGATACGGCCCGGTTCACGTCCGTGGGTGGGGCACCGGTTCTCAGATCCTCAGCTCCGTCCGGATGGGTGGCTGGCACGACGGCCGGAACCACCACTGTCGTGAACCGCACACCGCCGGCCGGCGTGGTGCTGATGCCGACGATCGCCAAGGTGCAGATGCTCTTCAGCCTGGTGGGCCGGGATATCTATCCGAACCTGTCGACGGTGGTGACGGGTCCGCTGACCGCCTCGCAGAAGGCCGGTAGCATGCACGGCCCGCTGGACGCTGTTTTCCGCAATACAAACTATGATTACAGCCTGCACCTGCTCTACACGCCGATCATCACCCTCCACAATCCCTACAACGTCGCGCTCGAGTTCACCAATCTACGGGTGGAATTCCGCAATGTGCCCTTCGCGATGAAGGTCTATCGGAATGGCGTGGCGCAGAGCACCGGACCCGTGTCCTTGGAAACCATGTACGGGGACAACCTGAACGGATCGCTAGATAAAATCTTCGGCCTGAACTTGAAAACCAAAACCGTCAGTGGCACGCCGGGTTCCACAACATTTCGCCTGCTACCCGGCGAGGTGAAGGTGTTCTCCCCTTACATTGACCCCAACCGCACCTTTCGGGCGGACCTCAGCGACCGGAGGTTCTGGGATATCAGTGTGAAATCCAGCTTGACGACCAACATCGACACCATTCCCGGCTGGCGGGGAGAAGCAGTGGGCTTTGATTGTGACCACCTCGCCGGCGGCTTGGCGCTGGATGGCATCGCGGCAAACGGCCATTGGTCTTCCTATATCGCCTTGGCATGGAATGACCAGATCGCCGTGGAAGTGATCCCCAAGACCATCGACCGGGCGAACAGCAAGCTCATCGTGAAAATGTCCGCCAGGATCGCCGGCGTGCCCACCGTGGTCAACGCCATCGAAATGGATTACGAAACACCCGATGGCCTCCAATCTTTCCTGAGCAGCAACGGAGCCACCCTGCCGCTGCGTTTCCCCAAGGCCACCGCCTCGCCGAACTATGTCCTCGCGCAAAACCTGGTGGACCGCGCGTCCACGCCGATCGCAAGTCTCGGGAATGTGAAACCCTTCGCCCTCCTCAGCGTGCAGGCCAAGACCACCTCCGGCGGCCGCGATGCCAGCAATCTCGATGGCCGCCTCGCCACCAAGCCATGGGCCTTCGCCCACGCCAATATCGGTGCCTCCTCGCAGAAAGTCATCAGCGAGCACCCCGCCAATCACTCCCACGAATTCGACCTGCAGCTCCTCAACGGCAGTTTCTCGAACTACCTTTCCATCGACTCCAAGGACCGCGGCAGTTTCATTTCCGGGCACACCGCTTTTTACGGGGCAAGGTTCGGTGGCCAATACGACATCCCGCTCGCGCCCATCCAGACCTTCGCCAGCCTGAATGGTGCCAACCCGGGCGGATCGTCCGGCTATCTTCCGCGGTTTGCCCAGCCCATCGGCAATTCTTGGGCGCACCCGTTGCTGGATGCCTCCAAGATCATCACCACCGGTGGTTCTTACGCCTACGCCGATCACTCCTTCCTTCTCAACCTTGCGCTTTACGACGGCTTCTACTTCTCCGGTCTCGCCGATCAAACCGGCAGCTTCGGCCAAAACAAGACGAGCAATTCAGTGGCCACCGCTTTCGCCGCAGGCACGCCGCTGGATGATCCCCGATTGATTCTTTACCGGCCCGACGGCCAAACGGCGGCCGCGTTCCCCGGCGAAGTCGAGAAATCCACCGCCTACTCGGACATCGCCGCCTGGCAGCTCATGGCCGGGGCCTTCAACATCAACTCCACCTCCGTCCCCGCCTGGAAGGCCATGCTCGCCTCCATCCACGATTCCCAAGCCCTCTTCAACTCGATCAACAAGTCCGCTGAAACCTCCGTCCTCACACCCCTGCCCGCCCCCTCTGGAAAGGCCCGCATCAGCCGTTTCCGCTTGCCCGCCTCCACCTCTGCGGCCGATGGCGCGCCTTCCCAGGACGGCTACTGGCTCGGCCCCCGCGAATTGTCCGGTGAAGAGCTGCAAACCCTCGCTGAGAAAATCGTCGGGCAAGTCCGCCTCCGCGGTCCCTTCCTCTCGATGGCCGAGTTCGTCAACCGTCAATTGGGCGAGGTGGATACCGCCCAGCGCGGAGCCCTCCAGCAAGCGATCGATTTGTCCAATCTCAACTCGTCACTGGCCAACGCCTCTGGTGCCGGCTTCGAAATCCCAGCCGCCAGCGTGTCCGGCTACAACTACAAGAATCCCACCGCCGGCAACGGACCCAGCTATCAAGGAGCGCCCGGCTACCTCACCCAGGCGGACATCCTCAACGTCCTCGGAAATGCCGCCACCGCCCGCTCCGACACCTTCGTCGTACGCAGCTATGGCGAGTCCCACGGCACTTCCGGCGAGACCACCGCCACCGCCGTTTGTGAAGCCGTCATCCAGCGCCTCCCCGACTGGATCGATCCCGCCGACAAAGCCGGAACCGCACCCGCAGACTTGGGCAGCCAGACCAACAAAACCCTCGGCCGGGGCTTCCGCCTCATTTCCTTCCGCTGGCTTGCTGACGACGAGATCTAAAACTCGTTGATTGCGAAATGGTCAGTGTGATCAGCAACCATACAAGACTCCATTTCTCCTAATTTCTTTCGCCCCGGTTCCAGCCTTGCCAAAGCTTCAAAAGCCCGTAATTTCGCCGGTGAGCAGGTATTTCCTACCTCCTATGCCCGCATCCGGCCGAGTGCCTACAGATTCACCCCGTTTTCTCCCGGGACGTGAAATCGGCCTGCGACTGGGACAGCCGGAACTCCTGCCTCAACGGGCGGCGGCGCAAGCCGGTTTGTTCCGACACCGGTGAAGTCTCCTTCCGCAAGCTGCGGAGCTTCACCCCGGCACCAATAAGCCGGAGTTATCGGGGGCATGCCGGTCAGCACGAGGTCCTTCCAGCATTGCCGGATTCTCCTGAATCCGCCGCGCCGGGCCGCCTGAAACACCAAGACCCCACTGACAACATGTCAAACGCAACACAAGACTCCCGCAATTCGGGAGGAGACAGCCGTCGCCGCCGCTCACGCGGAGGCCAGAACCGTAACAATAACAACAACGAACGCCGCAGCGGCGGTGGTGGTGAACGCGGTGAACGCGGCCCCCGCGATTCCCGTAACGACAACCGCGGCCAATCCCAAGGCCGACAGAACAGCAACCGCGCCGAGGAATTCCGCCCGCAAGCTCCACGTCCCGCGCGCACTTACGCGCCGGTCAAACTGAGCTTCTGGCAAAAAATCCTCAAGGCCATCGGCCTTTACAAGGAGCCCACGCCACCCGCTCGCGCGGAACGCACGGAACGCCCCGAGCGGACTGAACGTTCCGAGCGCAAGCCGGAATCCACGCCGTTTCCAAGCGGTGACCGCGCGCCCAAGTCCAACACCCGCAACGCCCGTTCCGGCGAAGGTGATGTCCGTGAACCCCGCGAACCGCGTCCACCCCGCGAACCGCGTCCGGAAGGCGAGCGCAAGGAGCGGACCCCGCGCAACAACGACCGCCCGCGCGGTGGCGACCCGAAAAGCGTCGAGAGCACCCGCGTTTACGTCGGCAATCTCTCCTACGACGTGTCCGAGCAAGATCTCCAAGAGCTCTTCAAAGGCATCGGCGGCGTGCGCAACATCGAGATCGTTTATAACCGCAGCACCCACCGCTCCAAGGGCTACGGGTTCGTCGAAATGCTCCGCATGGATGAAGCCATGCGCGCCGTGGAAGTGCTCCACGACCAACCGTTCATGGGTCGCAAAATGACCGTTTCCGGAGCCAAATCCAAGGGCCAGGACGAGCGTGAGGATCAGGAAGAGCGTGACCGCCCCGAGCAGAAAAAAGTCGTCCTCGCCTCCACCGCCCCTGCCGTTGTGGCCGGCGTCGTCGCCGAGCCGGTCATCGAGACAATCGTTGAAAGCGTCGCCCCTCCAGCCGTCGCCGAGACCGTTGTCGATCTCCAAGCCAAATACGGCTTCGACGAGCCGAAGGAAAAGACCGAAGAAGCCTGATCCGCGACTTCCCGAATCCAATCAAACCAGCCCCCGTCCGGCTCTCCGCGACGGGGGTTTTCCGTGGTTGGGGACACCGCCGTCCATGAGCGCATCGGTATTTGCCGGACACCGCGCTCGGGCGAAATAACAGAATCGGAAGTTCCATCGAGGTCACCAAGTTATACCGTCACCGGTTCATTGACATTCGGGTGTATCCGGAAACGCTCGGCCCCGATGTCCGTCGCCCGTATTGTTCATGACACGACCTACTGCCGCATTGTGCTGCGTGATTCTCCGCAGACGATCATCTCATTCTCCGCAGCCAACGTGCCGGCCGGCAAGTTCACGGGTTCCAATTCTCTCGGAAACGCGGATAGCAACGTTGTTTTCATCAACTGCCCGCACAACAGTTGGTATCTTGAAGGGGTGCCGGGACTGGGCAAGTGCCCGGAATCCGCGGCGCTGGGGCTGGGTGCGCTGTTAGCCGGTTGCGGCCTAACGGACGACCGGCGGGTCGTCTGGGGAGCATCCATGGGGGGATATGGTGCCGTGGTTTATGGAGCCCTGCTGGGAGCTGACGCGATCGTGGCATCGGGTGCGGTGCTCAATCTGTTTGAGCCGGGCAGCCGGTCGCTGACCTATCTCAAGGTTGCAGGGAAGAAGGAGGACTTGGACCTGCCGGACTTGCGCCAGTTGGTGGGTAATGCATGCGGCCGGTTTTTTCTCTATGCCGGCGAGTTCTGCTATTCGGATCTGGCGTCCGCGCGGATGATCATGGGGCTGTCCAACGTGAGTGTGACCACCTTGGCGGAGTTCGATCACTGGCTGCCGCATTATTTCGACGGGCGCTACGGACTCCAGCGGTTCTTGCTGTTTCACCTCGGGGAAGGGCGGGTGTTCCCGTTTGAAGATGGGGAAGCCGGCACTTTGGGGAAATGGAGCAAGCATTGGGACTTGCTCGCTCAAAGCGTGCAGGAATGGAGGGAACCGCAGCACAGCCTGTTGCTCAATGAGGCGCGGAGTGGCACGGATGCGGTTTGGAAAATGCATTGCAAGAGCGCGCTCTCGCAGGGGGCCAGCCAATCCGGATTTCACAAGCGGGCGCTCGTGCTGGCAAAAGAAGCGTCGGAGGACTGCCCCGGGAGCAGCCATGCGACCTATCACTTGGCCATGGCCTTGCGGAAAGCCAGCGCTTTGCCGGAAGAGTGGTTGAAAGTAGCCAGAGGCATCCGCGACCTCAATCGACCGCACGTCTTCGAACATGCGATGAAACTTTTGGAATCCATGGCACAGGCGTTCGTGGACTCCGATCAGGTTCAGGACGGGGTCGATTTCTTCGGCAGACAACTGCACAAGGGGGATACGGATCCGGAGATGAAGGAGTGGCTCCGCAACCTCAGCGGAAAGGTGGCGGATTGTCGGACTTGGACAGTATCGTTCCATCCGGAGGCCGATGCACGATTGACCGCGCTCGTGCTGAATAAAACCCGGCTTCGCGTGCTCGGCGGAAAGAGCCGCATTGTGGGCGTGATGGTTTTCCCGGAGAGTTGGGGGGACTCGGTAACCCTTGAGGCCGAGAACTTGGTCATCCTCCGCAGTGAAACCAATCTGCCGTCACCGGGGATCGCGAAGAAACTTCCGGGCGATCCGCAGGCGGCCCGCGCCCGGTTCAAGATCAGTTTTCAGACCGAGGATGTGGATTTGGCCACCATTTATGCCTGCGGACCGGAAGGTTTCCGGTTGCCCGTGATCACCTTCGAGCGGATGCGGAAAGGAGCTGGTTGAGGCGAGGCTCCCGGAACGGATCAAGCTCCGGGCCCTAAGCCACCCCGCGCTCGGCCCGCCGCTGCATCGAGGTGAATTGGAACCACCCGTTGATCCGCAAAGCAATTCCCTACCTGTCTGCGTCCCCACACTCTGTTAGCGTGGCTTGGGCGGCGGCGAGTTTTGGAGATGCCAGGCGTGAGAAGATGTGCACCGCACGTGAGGCGTAGGGTAGTGCGTCCGTGGTGTTTGCCTGCCGCACCAGGGCTTGGGCGAGACGATGGCAATTGACTCCTATCAGTTCCTGACGACCCACTCCGGCGCATAGTAGCAATGCTTCCCGGGCCCTGCTCTCGGCTTCGGGCCAATCCTCACGGTTGATGGCCAATTCCGCCAGATCGCCGGTGTAGCATGCGACTCCTTCGGCAAAACCGGCGGCGGCTGCCAATTCGAGCGATAAAATGTAGTCGGCCTCCGCACCGGCGTAGTCTTTCAGCAGGCGCTTGGCCTCACCCACGTAGTTCTGGACGATTGCCACGTCCTTGCTCACGGGCATCACGCTGCGGTAAAGGACCAGCGCTTCTTCAAAATCGGCAATTGCGGTGGGGAAATCCCGGTTGAGGCGGTGCCCGAGGCCACGCAGCCGGATGGCGGAAGCTCGCTCGGAGGGCCCGGCCTGGGTGGCAGCACGGTATTTCGCTTCGCGTCCGGCACTGTCGGTCACTTCGCCAGCCTGCTGCCGCAGGTAGTAAATCCAGCCAGCGTTGTGGGCGCGGCGGGCAGCGTTCGAAAGGTCGCCGGAATCGAGCGCGCGCTTTTCCGCGATCTTGCAAAGAGCGAGCCAGTCGTCCCAGCGCCCCGAGAATTCGGAGTAAAACTCAAGGGCGTTGCACACCTGTTGCAAGCGGGTGTTATCTCCGGCGGAATAGAGCGGCAGCGCTGCGGCGATGGCAGGCCAAACGGCGTCCAGCAGCGGGAAACGGGCGTATTCCTCGCGGCCATTCTCCAGGATCTGAGCGAAGGCCCACTCGCCCAGCCGCGCGCCAAGGGCGGCAACCGCACCGGACCGATGTTTGAGTTGGAATTTCCCCACCATGGGCACGAGCGAATAGCCACCCTGATCGACGAGAACGAGGGAGAGGTTGGCGAGCCGGTGCAGGGTGGTGACCGTGATTTGTTCCGTTAGGCCGGCGATCCCGGCGAGGGGCGTGGGATGGGTCGGGAGGCAGAAATGGGTCAGGGCACAGAGGACTTTTTCTTCGTCGTCGGTGAACTCTTTCGCGAGGTCGCCATAGATGAATTCGAGCGGGTCATTTGCGGCCGGGCAGGCGCTCAGGAACTCGAGAGCGTCCCTGATGGTCACACAGCTACCAATTCCCAGCTGGCCGACCATCCAGCGCAGGACCAGCGGATTGCCATCGGCCTCATCGTAAAGATGAAGGCGCTCGCTTGGATTGGTTTGTGCAAGCTGATCGCGACTCGCGGCAAGTTCTTCCAGATAGGCGAGCGCGGCATCCTGTTCGAGTTTCCCTAGCAGAATGATGCGGGCCTCCGCATCTGTGCGACGACGGCTGGTGATGATCGCCTTGCAGCTTGCAGGAAGGCCGGAGACGAACTCGATGAGGAGTCTCTGCTGGGTCTTCCCGAGGTTTTCCAGGTTATCGAGGATGAGCAGGAGCTTTTCAGATTGGACCGCTTTGTTGATCAATGCGGGCCGCTCGTCTTCGGGCTTGTCCGCCATATTCGCCAGGCCTAGCAATTTGCCTATCTCATTGAGCATCTCGGTGTAGGCGGGGACGATGGAGTTGGAGATCGGGACGCTGCCTTCCGGGGTGAACTTGCGGACTTTCGTGGAAACCACCAACACGCGGTCGAACTGATCCGCCGCAATCTGCGCCGCGCGAATTGCGAGGGAGGTTTTTCCCATGCCGCCAGGCCCGTCGATCAGGGCGCCCCAGGTCGGTGCTTGCGGCAGCAAGGCTTGGGCGATGGCGGCGAGTTCCCTCTCCCTCCCGAAAAATGGGACGGGGCGGGGAAGGTTGTTGGTGGTCCTGACCCGCGCAGGAAGGAGGGCCGCCGCTTTTGATGAATGGTTTCCGGATTTCTCCTCATTCAGAGCGAGGCGGTCGAGGATGAGCTCTGCGGCCTGCGCGGGTGTCTTGTCGTCGAGTGCGATAAACCCAGCCAGTTCATACAACCCCGCACCTTCAGCGCGTTCGAAATTTGTGAGCATGACGCGCTTCGCTTCGCCTCCGGTGATGAGCGAGTAGATCGCGCGCCATTCCATTCCGCACCATTTCTTCGCCATGTATTCCGGGCTGAAGATGCAGACGATGAGATCGCTTTCGGCGTGGTACAAATCCGGAAGATCAAAGCCGAGGTTGGCATGGGCGAACTCAATCGCATGAAACTCATCGAAGAGGACCGCCGGCCTCCCTAACTGCTCAGCCAGAATGGCCGCCACCTCCGAAACGAAAACGCGTCGATCCCCGGCGAAGGAAAGCGCGACGCGAAACCGCTTTTGAACCGTGCCGGTCTCGATCGTCAGGTCTCCGGACATCCCTCATTGAAGCAACTGGCTAGCAGATTGCAAGTCGGGGGATCTTGGAGCCTCCCGCCACAATTCAAAATGTAGGAATGAGCGGCCGTTGTAGGCCCGGTTTGGAGCTGGGATGCTCAGCCACCCTCCTTCACTTCAGCTCCTCAGCAGTCCACGGCTTGCCGCGGCTGGCGTATTTGGCGCGGGTTTGTTTGATGGTGTCGGCGGCGACCGGGGCGGCGTCGTTGGACCAGGATTGGCGGACGTAGGTCAGGACGTCGGCGATTTCGCCGTCCGAGAGGTCGGTGTGCGGTGGCATGACATTCTCGTATTTCACGCCGGAAACCTCGATGGGGCCTTGGAGGCCGAGGAGCAGGATGCGGGCGGGAATGGTGGGATCGCCGGTGACCCAGCTTGCGCCATCGAGCGGTGGAAACGCGCCGGGAACGCCTTTGCCGTCGGGACCATGACAGGCGATGCAGGTGCGGGTGTAAACGGCGGCACCGCGTTCGTGGACGGCGGTGTCGGGTTTGTTTTTGCGGACCATTTCCTTCACCACGACCGCGGGTTTGCCGCTGGCGGCGTGGAACTTGGCCACGGCATCGATGGTGCCGCTTAGGTCGCCGGAGCTGAGTTCGTTGAGATAAAGGTCGTCATACCAAGCGGTGCCGATGCCGCCGCCGTAACCGCCGAAGAGGCAGTGGAGGAGGACTTTCTGCTGGCTGCCGCTGTCGAATTCGATGCTGAATTCCTTCCAGTCCTGGGTGCCGCTGGTTCCGTCGCTGGCGGCACCGCCGTGGATGTTGAACATGGCCCCCTTGCCGGCCCCTTTGTTTTCAAGTTTGTCGGTGCGGATCCAGCCACCGAAGCGGTAGCGGGTGTTGGGCTTCACGGTGATATCGGCTCCGGCACCGGCGTCGGCGGTGAAAGGAGAGGTGATCTTGAGGGCGTTGCCTCCATTGCGGCCGTCGGGGGAAATGCTGACTTCAACCGTGCCAGGGCGCTCGACGATGTAGGGGCGCAGACTCCATGGTCCGAGGCCGGGGCCGTCGAATCCAGGATCTGGAAGCAGGTTAACCGGGGTGGACTTGGTGCCGTCAACGGGCTGGGCCGCGGCGGCGAGGATGACGCCGGTGGCGTGGCGGCGGGCGGCGATCTGCCAGGCGTCGCTGAGGGTGGCGTCG
>JBGSOI010000098.1:0-5512 GCA_041739215.1 Akkermansiaceae bacterium | reverse complement strand
GCTCACGCGGAGGCGGTTGAGCGTAAACCAGCTGATGGGGATCAGCGACTCGCCGACGTGGTAACGCGGGAAGGTCTCCGTTTCGGGGATGTGCGCGCGGGGACCTTTCCCGGCAAGCTGGGTGGCCGCGGTGGAGCCGGCGGGGCCGCCGCCGATGATGATCGCGTCGTAGTCGGACATGGGAAGTGGATGGATTGTTTGTTTGTTTCAGGAATCCAGCGGAGGAAGGATTTCTAGGATGCGGGCAAGGCAGACGCTTTCTCCGCGAATCAGGTGATTGTAGCGTCCAAACAATTTCGCGCCAGAGGGTGATTTTGGAAAAACCGCGCGCAAGACGTCACCGGATATCGTGAAAAATCCCTGGGGCTCGCTCCGGAAATCGAGTGCCGAAGTGGTGAGGATGGCTCCGAGCGGCGTGTCGCCCGCAAGAATGCGGGGCCGGAGTTCGGCGGGAAAAGAATCGAGCAGAATCTCGATGAGCCCGTATTCGACTGGCGCCCCGGAGGTGGCGGCGTGGAGGGTGACTTCGCGGAAATAGATGTTTCCCGTCTGCCGGGAGTGGATAACGGTTAGGGAAATCGAGTCCTGATGAAATCCGGCAAGCTCGGAAGTCATGTCGTGGTCGTGAACGAGGAGCTGCTGATAGGGTGGGGAAACTTCCGCGGCGGGAAGCCAGGCGAGCGGCGTCGCGCCGAGCAGGGACTCGGCGAGGATCGGCGAGAGTTCCGCGGGGAGCATGGGGGATTCCGTGGTCTTCATTCGTCGAGGTGGGCTCGTGTCCATGCTCAGACGAGCTTGTCCGTGTGGTGTTGTGGCAGGAAAAAGTCGTGGAGGAGGTTATCGACGCACAGCAGGCCGTCGCGGGTGAGGACGATGGAGCCGTCTTCGATATTGAGCAGTCCCTCGCTCTGGATCTGGGCGAGCGGCGCGGCGAATCGTTCGAGGATATCGATGCCGAATTTCTCGCGGAAATAATCCGCTTTCACCCGGCCGAGTTTCATCTTGAGGATGAATTCACGGATCATGCGCTCTTCCTCGGTCGTCTTGAGCGCGCGCTTGGTCGGCATGCGCCCGGCGTCGAGGGCGGCGTCATAGTCGTCGATCTCGGTGACGTTCTGATAGTGGACGCCTTTCGCGTGCGAGAATGAAGCCACTCCGATTCCTAACAGATCAGCTCCGCTCCAGAGTGAATCGCGGTAAATGAATTTCGTGCGTTCGGGATTTCTAACGGCGGTGTAGCCGGAGCTGATGGTGTAGCCGGCGGCTTCGAGCGCGGCGAAGGCTTCTTTGACCCAGCGGCGCTTGGTTTCCCAGTCGGCGATCGGCGCGACGAGGCTGCCACTGGCCTTCATGTCCTTGTAAATCCCCGTGTTGTAGGGCACTTCCATTTGATAGATGGTGACGCTGTCGGGTTCGAGTTCGAGGGTCTTGGCGATGTTCCTCTGCCAGTTCTCTTCGGTCTCCTCGAGCATGCCGGCGATGAGGTCGATGTTGACCTGCTCGAAGCCCTCGGCGCGGATGCGTTCGTAGGCGCGGTAAACTTCCTTTGTGCGGTGGGCGCGGCCGTTGATTTCAAGAATGCGATCGTCGAAGTTCTCGATGCCGAGGGAAAGGCGGGTGACGCCAATGTCCTTGATCGCTTTGACCTTGTTCGGATTGAGCGTGCCGGGTTCGGCTTCGAATGCGATTTCCTCGGCGGCGTCCCACGGCAGGATCGCCTTCATGCGGTCGGTGAGTTCGACGAGCTGGCTGGGGGAAAGGTAGGACGGAGTGCCGCCGCCGAAGTAAATGAAATGGGGTTTGCGGCCGGCGATCAGCGGCTTGCGGGCCATCATTTCCAGTTCGCGCACGGTGCAGTCGAGGTAGTGCTTGATCTCGTCGGCGTTCTTGTCGGTATAAACGCGGAAATAACAGAAATGGCAGCGTTTCCGGCAAAAGGGAATGTGGTGATACAGCCCGAGTGCGGGCGGCGTGCCCTCATGTGGCGTCGCATAAGCTTCCTCGACGGCAGCGGCCTGCTCCTCGGACCAGAAGGAAAACGGCGGGTAATTCGAGATGAAATAATTGCCCGGGCGGGTGGCGTGCGATTGGGGCGGAGTCGAAACGATGTCGGGCATGATGGTGATGAGGTTCAGGGATTGGCGGGATTTCCTTCCGATACCACGAAAAGCGTGCCGTCGCCACCCGTGATGATCAGGCGGCCTCGGGCATATACGGGGGCGGCGGTGAGATCTTCCCCCAAATCGAGCCTCCAGAGCTCGGTGCCGTCGGCGGGGTTGGCTGCGTAGAGGCGGCCGTCGCTGGAGCCGAAGACGATGCCGTCGTCGAAGGCGAGGGGCGAACTCTCGACGCGGCCGCCGGTTTTGAAGGTCCAGGCGCGGGTGCCGTCTGCGCGTTTGATGGCGTGCAGGGATTTGTCGCGAGAGCCGATGTAAACGTTTTGGTCATCGACGGCCGGAGCGGTGAAAAACGGGAAATCGCTGGCTTGGTAGATCCAGGCCAGCTTCTCGGCATCGGCTTCGGCGGCGACAAGCTGGTTGGCGTGGTTGCCGGAGTAAATGGTGGTGCCGATGGTGGCGACGGAATTGGTGATTTGGGCGTCCGTGATGATTTCGTTGACGAGCTTGCCGTCGGCGAGATTGATGACGTGAATCACCTTGTCGCAACCGCCGAAAGCGATGAGGCGGCCGTCGATGACGGCGGGTGTGCCGTTGATGAAGTCGTCGGTCTTGTAGGTCCAGACCTCGGAGCCGTCGGTCGCGCGAAGGCAGCGGGTGATGCCGTCGTAGCCGTTGACGAGGACCCATTCGCCCGAACCGTCGGGGGCGGAAACGACACTCGCGGCGGAGGAAAATTTGTCGCCTCCCTCGATGGACCAGAGTTTGTCGCCGGTCTTGAGGTCGAGCGCGTAGAAATGCTTGTCGCCGGATCCGGCGAAAACGCGGCCGTTGGAAATCGCGGGGGCGGCCTGGATCGTGTCGCCGGTTTCCATCTTCCAGCGAAGTTTCCGCGTCTCGAAATCGATGCAGTAAAGGATGCCCATCGCGTCGCCGACTAGGATCGCGCCCTCAGCGACAGCGGCTTCCGCAGAACCGGGCGATTCGAGCTGGAACGTCCACTCGATCACCGGCGATTTCGGCACTGCCGCTGCCACACGCCCTTGAAGCGCCGGTCCCCCGCGGGTGATCGGCCAATCGGTCGATGCGGGCGGAGCGACTTCAACGGGTCCGGCGCTCTTCACCGCCTGCGGCTTGTCGCAGGCTGTTAGGAAGAAGAGCGGGAGTGCGGCGAGGAAACGGTTCATGACGCGATGGCGTTCTGATAGAGCACGGTGAGGATGGCGTGATCGAGCGGGACGGGATTGAAACGGCCGGTCCATTGCTGGGTGGCGGCTTCCGCGAGGTCGGGGATGGCGCTGGAATCGATGGCGGCCTCGGGAAGTTTTGCGAGAGCGATCGTTTTCTCCAGCCATGGCAGAAGCGGGTAGCCGAGAGTGGCGGCAAAATCCTCGTAAATCGCGGCGATGGCGGGGTCGCTGGAATTCAGCCGGATCACGTGCGGCAGCATCAGCGAAACCGCGTGGCCGTGGGTGAGATCGAAGCGGGCGGTTAGAGGATTGGCGGCGGCGTGGGCGGCACCGAGCATGCTGTTCTCGATGGCGGAACCGGCCATGGCGGCACCGAGCAACATACGCCCGCGGGTTTCAAGATCTGCGGAACCGTCGAGAACGGAACGAATGGCGGAAACGATGAGCCGGAATGCCGCCGCCGAATACGCGGAGGAGACCGGGTTGCGCTTGGTGCAAACGCCGGATTCGAGCGCGTGCGAAAGCGCGTCGAGCGCGGTGAGAATCGCCACCGACGGCGGCTGGGAGATAGTCAGCTCTGGATCAAGGATGGCGATGCGGGCGAGCGCTTTGGGATCGCCGCAGGCCATTTTTTCGTGAGAATCGTCGCGCGAAACCACGGCGTAAGATTGGCACTCGCTGCCGGTGCCGGCGGTGGTCGGGATGGCGATGAAGGGCAACATTGCTTTTTTCGCCAGCCCGTAGCCGCGGTAGTCGGCCATGCGTCCGCCGTTGTGGAGGAGGAAATTGCAGCCTTTCGCGGTGTCCATGCTGCTGCCACCGCCGAAGCCGATGAGGGCATCGGGATTGAGGATTTTGGCGAATTCGCGGCACGCTTCGATGTCGGATTCGGTGGGATTGACGTGGGAGCCTTCGTAAACGGTGACGTCAAGCCCTGCGGCTTCGAGGTAGCGGACGACGCGGTCCACATGGCCGGCGGCGACGATGCCGGGGTCCGTCACGACAAGAAGCTTCGAGACGCCGAGTGTGGCCACTGCATCCGGGAGTTCGGACAAGCGTCCGGGGCCGAAGATGAGGCGGGGACTCGGGCGGGCGTCGAAGGGGGTCATTTGAAATCGGATGGGGCGGGAGTCGGAGAAGGGTTGCTTGCGGAAACTACGGCAATGTGCAGAATTCACTTATGAAATTGTCGGAGATCGAAGCTGCGGTGATGAAATTGGACGAAGGCGAACGCGCGGATCTCGCTGCGATGATTCTCGATAGCTTGGATGGTGCCGATCCCAACGATTCCGACGAAGACAGCCTGATCGAGGCAATGAGGCGCGGCGAAGAACTCCGGTCCGGTAAGGTGCAAGGAATTCCCGAGGAGAAACTCATGGAGGAGTTCCGTGCCATGCGGGCCAAATGAAGGTTACTTTTCATCCGTCCGTCCGGCGGGACCTTCGCGGCATCCTTGACTACTACGACGAGCGATCGGATTCGGCGGGCGACCAATTTTACGCGGCGTTCGACGAGGCACGTCGAAAAATCAAGATGGCTCCGAGACAATTCCATCTCTTGGATGATTGCCGGCGACGATGCGATTTGGGAAAATTTCCCTACCATCTGGTTTTTGAAATTGGAGAGGATGAGGTTTTCATAACAGTGCTTCGCCACAATAAGCGTCATCCGGGGTTCGGGGTGAGAAGGAAGCGAAGGTGAGCTAAGCCACGGTGGCCACATTTCCCTGAATCGCGCGGCGGTGGTAGAGGAACTCGAAGAGGTTGCCTTCGTGGGGTTGTTCCCACTGGACGCGGTTGGTGGGGTAGGTGCCGAGATTGAGGCGTTCGATGTCGGGGCTGAGGAGGAGTTGCTCGATGAAACGCGGGTCTTCGGTGAACGCGGAGACGACGAGAGTCTGGCCGATGTTGGCGAGCATCTGGTCCTGCGGAATTTCCACGATGCTGGCGTAGGGAAACATGAACTCGGTGTTGGCGAGCGCGTGGTCCTTGTCGGAGCAGGAAATGAGCGTGGGCTGGAGGTAGGTTTGATCAAACGCCTCGACCTTGCGCAGGGTGTCGCGGTGGAGGGCGGTCACATCGGTCGCACCGGAATCCTTGAGGTGGGCGGTGATGAGATCGTCGATGCCGTCGGCGAGCGCGGGGTTGGCGAAGCCGCAGAGCAGCGCGTCCGGGTGGTCGCGCGGGTGGGGCTGGATTTTTGCGA
>JBGSOI010000082.1:0-33351 GCA_041739215.1 Akkermansiaceae bacterium | reverse complement strand
AATACCCGAGGATCGCGACCAGCGCGAAGCCCAGGATCAAAACCACTTGGCGAATTCTCATGCGCGCAAACAAACCCCGAAACCGCCGAAAGTCACGCGAATCCATGGCGCATTTCCACTCACGCCTTGATTTTGGTTGTCGATGGCCGCTTCCTTCCATCATCACAGCTCCGGAATGAATCCGCCAGATCCCACGCAAGCCTCCCACGGCAAGCATTCGCACGCACGGGCCGGCCGCTGGTTTCTTGCAGGCATCGGTCTTGCGACCGCCCTGATCGGCTTGCTTTTTGTCTGGCTGATGGCACGCAGCTACCTCCGGGCGCGGGAAATGCGGGCCTGGCCGGAAGTCGAATGCGTGATTCTCGGGACCACCATCGAAGAACGCCGCCACGACCCCCAATCACCAAGCGAGTTCCGCGTGGACCTCAGCTTCGGCTACGAGTGGCAGGACAAACCCTACATCGGCGACCACCTCACCCTGCGTGGCAACCCGTGGTCGTCCAAGCGCGTCCTCGCCGAAAAACGCGCCGCCGAATACCCGCCCGGCACCAACACCACCTGTCGTGTCGATCCTGCCAACCCGGCCTTCGCCGTGCTCAGGCCGGATTCACTCGCCCCGGGCTATTCGATCTGGTTCCCCGCCCTCTTTGTGATCGGCGGGATGGGAATGGCGGCCAGGGCCGTTTTCACGCCGCAGCCGGGCCGTTGAAATCACCGCTGCGCAGCGGACTCACATGCCAAGATTGAATTTGCACAGTTTTCAGCAATTCCCGCTTTAAGGTTTTTGTTGATTGATTGAAATTTCGTGGCGTAGAATCGCGCCTCGCAGCTTGGTGTCCCAGCGATTTTGCCCCGCTCGCAATCTGCCCACAGCATTTTCCCCACCTCAGACAGACGCGATGAACCCCGACCGAGCCACCCTGAATTTCCTCAACAGCTTCCCCGAAGAGTCACGAAAACGCGGCGAAATGCTTCAAAAGGACGGGGCCGTCACCCAAATCTTCGGCAATCACCTCTTCATCCAAGGCCGTGTGGAGGACGAAGCCGGCACTTTCCGCACCAGCCTGCGGCTGCAAGGCAACCGCTGGTTCGGCTCCTGCACCGCCGAGGACGAGATCATCGCCGGCGCCTGCCAGTATGCCACCATGATGGAGCGCATGCACCGCGGCGAGGATCTCCCGGAATCGCCCAACGAATTCGATGACACCCCGGTGCTCGATATCATCGAGGAGAAACTCGGCCGCGAACTCGATGACAAGGAGGCGGATTTCGTCACCAAGATCGAAAAGCGCTACCGCCGCTACGTCATCGAGGGCGAACTCCACGATCACGACATGGTGCGCATCAGCCCGCGCTGGGAAATCACCACCTACGAACCACTCGAACTCTGGCCAATGCCGCCCGGCAACATCCTCGAGTTCTGGAACTACATCGCCTACGCCTTCTACAAGCGGAAACTCCCCTACCCGGAGTTCATGAGCGTGATCACCGATCTCAGCCATGTTCAGAAAAAAATGGCGGACTGGGAGCAGGAACGCGAAGTCGCCGCTTGGTATGAGCGCATCGAGCAGGTCAACGAACGCCCGCCGCAGGACGAACCGCTCACCGTCGCCTTCCGCCTCGTCGCCACCATCAACGAAGCCCGCATGGAGGTGAAGGAAACCAAGGCCCATCACTGGATCCAGCTCCGCGAGAAAAACGACATCGAGCACTACGTCGGCCTCCACCACGAGGGCGCGCTGCTCATGGATGCGTCCAGCCAGACGCTGTGGGAGCACTACCTCGCCTTCTATCGGAAATACGGCGATACCACCCTCGATTTCGACCAGGAGGAATCCTGCCGGTTCATGAACCGGGTTTTCCGCCAGCCCGCGCTCAAGGGCTACATCGTCAACCTCGATGAAAAGGAATTCAAGGTCGTGGACGACGGCCTCCGCTGGGTCTGCGAGGACGATCCCTACGATGCCAAAAGCTTCGCCCTCCAGCTCGTCACTGCCAACGGCGAGAACGTCTCCCACTCGGTGCGCCTGCTGCCCGGCCGCAGGGAACTCTATCAGTCCGACGAAACCGTCTTTCCCGGCCCGCCACGCTGGCTTGAGGAAACCGACGTGATGCCCCGCTACCTGATTCCCAAGCGCGTCATCGACTCGCTCGAGGGCGTCGAGTTCCTCCGCAAGATCGGTGCCTCGCTGCCCGAATCGCTGCGCAAACGCGTCATCGATCTCGAACTCAAGCCGAAGTTCGAAATGAAGCTCATCGCCGGCCTCACCGCCGCCGAGACCGAGCATCTGGTCATCGACGTCACCGCCATCGAAACCAAGGGCCGCCGCACCGAACGCCTCACCAAGGACGGCTGGGAACTCGCCGAGCAGCATCCCGTCAAAGGCAAACAACTCCTCCGCTTCGCCCGCGAGGCACTCTATCCGGTGCCACCCATCCTCGATGAAATGGGCCTCGCCTACGATGAGAAACTCCTCTCCTTCAAATCACGCATCACCAAACAGTTCCCCGAGAAATTCGCGGAATGGATCAAGAGCATGCCCGCGGATATCGAACTCGATATCGACCTCCGCCTCCGCTCCATCCTTGCCGACCCCGTCACCGCCGCCGTGCGCTTCGAAGTCGTCGGCCAGGACATCGACTGGTTCGACCTGCGCATCGTCATCGACGTCCAGGGCGTCAATCTCTCCAAGGCCCAGATCCGCCAGCTCGTCGCCGCCCGCGGCGGTTACGTCCGCATGGACGACGGCACCTGGATGCGCCTGGAAATCAAGCTTGATGCGGACCAGCGCGAGGCCGTCACCCGCCTCGGACTTGATCCCTTCGATCTCTCCGGCGAGACCCACCGGATGCACGCCCTGCAACTCGCCGATCCCAAGGCCGCCGAGGTTTTCGATCCGAAGGCCTGGGAGCGGATCAAAGGCCGCGCCGGCGACATCCAGCTCGAGGTCAACCCGGATCTCCCGGACGGACTCAACGCCACGCTGCGTCCCTATCAGATCGACGGCTTCAAGTTCCTCGCCTACCTCTCGGTCAACAACTTCGGCGGCATCCTCGCCGATGACATGGGCCTCGGCAAAACCATCCAGTCGCTCACCTATCTGCTCTGGCTCTTCGAGGAGCACAGGCAGAGCAAGGCGCCCAAGAAACCGGCGCTCGTCGTTTGTCCGAAGTCCGTGTTGGACGTGTGGTTCAGCGAGGCGCAGAAGTTCACGCCCCAGCTCAGGGTCAAGATCCTCAAGAACCGCGACGACATCAACGTGGATCACATCCAGAACCACGTCGATATCCTTGTCCTCAACTACGCGCAGCTCCGCGTCTGCGGCGAGGAACTCGCCGGCATCAAATGGCTCACCACCATCCTCGACGAAGGCCAGCAAATCAAGAACCCCGACTCCAAGGCCGCCAAGTGCGCCCGCGAGCTGGATTCCCAGAACCGCCTGGTCCTAACGGGAACTCCCATCGAGAACCGCCTGCTCGACATGTGGTCGCTCATGGCCTTCGCGATGCCCGGCGTCCTCGGCAGCCGCGCCTACTTCAAGAAGCGCTTCGACAAGCGCAAGGACCCGCTCAGCCAGATGCGCCTCGCATCGCGGTTGCGTCCGTTCCTCCTCCGCCGCACCAAGCTTCAGGTCGCCCAGGACTTGCCGCCGCGGACCGAAGAGGAGGTTTATTCCAAGATGGAAGGCATCCAGCTCGAACTCTACAAGAACGAGCTCAAGCGCATCCAGAAAGCGCTGCTAGGCCTCGATTCCGACGAAGCGGTGAAGAAGAACTCCTTCGCCATCCTTCAAGGCCTCATGCGCCTGCGGCAGATCTGCTGTCACCCCGGCCTCATCGATCCGAAGTATCTCAAGGAGGAATCCGCGAAGATGGAGTCGCTGTTCTATCTGTTGGACCAGCTCCACGAGGAAGGCCACAAGGTCCTCGTCTTCTCGCAGTTCGTGTCCATGCTCGACCTCATCAAGGCGCGCCTCGAACTCGGAAACCGGCCTTACAACTACCTAACCGGCCAGACCAAGGACCGGAAAGGCGAGATTGAGAAATTCCAAACCACCAAGGACCCTTCCGTATTCATGCTCTCGCTCAAAGCGGGTGGCGCCGGTCTCAACCTGACCTCGGCCTCCTACGTCATTCTCTATGATCCATGGTGGAACCCGGCCGTCGAAAACCAGGCCATCGACCGAACCCACCGGATCGGCCAGAAGAACAAGGTCATCGCCTATCGACTCCTAACACGGGACACCGTCGAGGAAAAGATCCGCATCCTCCAGCACCAGAAAACCCAGCTCGTCACCAACGTGCTCGGCGACGAAGGCTTCGCCTCGAACCTCGGTCTCGACGACCTCCAGTTCATCCTCACTCACACCATCGACGAGGACGACGAGATGAAATAATTCCAACTCTTCAATGAAAAGCCCGGCCTCACCACCGGGCTTTTTTGCGCCCACGAAGTCTGCCGGGATTTTCCTGATTTCCCTATCAACGCCGCGCCATTCACCTAAGCTCCCGCATCATGAAGCCCGCCGCCCTGCCCTTGCTCGCCGTCTCCGTTCTCGTCTCCCTCGGTCTCTGCGGTTGCGGCGTGGAACGATCGGTCACCCGCCCGGAGCCCACCAAGTTCTTGAAATCGACCGGCACTGACATGTCCCAACGCTCCGAGCGCTTGCCGTTCGAGCACTCGTGGCGCAATCCGAAGGCGGACATGACGAAATACAAGAACATCGTCATCCGCCCGGTGACCACCGCTTACCTTCGCACCGAAAAGTGGGAGGAAAGCAAGAGCGCCCTCATTCCTAACAGGCGAGCATGGCTGAGGCGTTGCAACGCGCTGGCACGCCACTGGAACAAGTCGCTGGCCCAGGAGTTTTCCTCGCCGCTGTGCATGTTCTACAAAACGCAGGACACCAGCCAACCGGGGACGTTGATCCTCGAAGTCGCCCTAACCGAAGTCCGCTTCGACCGTCCCGCACCAGCCATTACGGCGCCTGCCAGCGGTGTGATCAGCGCGGTTACCGGCCCGCCGTCCTGCGCCTTCGAGTCCCGCGCACGGGACGCGGCCACCGGCCAGCTCGTGAGCACCGCCGCCGACCGCCGTGGCCCGGAGATCAAGGTTCTTCCTAACGAAAAACAATCCTTCACGAAACCGAACGAGGAAATTCTGGACGAATGGTCCCGGCAACTGATGCAGCGCTCCAACACCGAGATTTACACCAAGGTGAAGCGGAGTTGGCTCAGCATTTTCTGATAGATCATTCGCCTCGACCGTTTCCTCACCCGCCTCGGTCTCCATGCAAGGAAGGAAATCGCGCGGCTGCTGGCGGACGGTCGCCTCAGGGTGGATGGCCACCGTGGAAACCAGCGGACTGCGGCAAGGCCCGCCCCGCTCGCCAGGATAAGGAATCTATCCTAGCTTCAGGCGTCCGGATCGCTTGAGTTCTCGGTCAACTGCCTTTCCATTTCAGATCCGGTTTCACGCACCACGGCTTCTCATCATTTCCGGTTCCCCCGCGGGTACCCCCACTGACCGGTCAAGCCCGGATTTCCCGATATCCGCCCCTTTCGGGAACTTTCGCGCGAAGGCTCCGGAGTGGATCATGTCCGTCAGCCGATGGCCGGATCGGGATGCAACTTTTGAATAGAAGCACGAATGCTTCACCGACCTATCCACCAACGCTTCCAGCAGTATGGCCCGCGCCGCCTTCACCAATCCGATCCCACCCCACACTGTCTCAAAATGCTCGCGGACTGCTGTTCCCTCCAGAAATTCACCCTGCAACTCCTCGGGATGCTTCGGATGGGAGAAAACCCGCACCCGGTTCGGTGCATCCGCCACGAATTCCCACCAGATTTTCGGATGATGCACACCTCCCCGCGACAGGAATAACAACCCCACCCGGGCAGAGGCTGGAACCTCCAGTTCCGGAGCATTCCTGGAGCGTCCCGCTCCGGTGGGTTCAGTTAGCATCCATCCAACGCCCTCGTCCAGTTCCTCTGGAGCCCGTCGCTGTTAGCTCTGGATCCACCCCCGGCAGATCCGAGCCGGGAACATCCTGCCACGCCAGATTCGGATAGCACGCATACGTCGGAAACGCGACGTATTGCTTGCCACAACAGATGGAATTTGTATTTTTTCATCGTGATCAACCGTTCCAAGAGATTCGCCATGAAAACATCCTCGCTGTTCGCAGTCCTCTTTCTCACCACCGTATTCACCCCCAAAGGATCCGCCGCCTCCGCATTAAGCTATACGAGTCTCAATAACAGTTTCCTCGACGGGGGCAATCGCATGATCGGTTGGCAGTTCAGCGTCACAGAAAATATCGATGTGTCTGCATTGGGTTGGTTTGATTGGAATGAGGACGGCCTCAATCGTTCCCACGAGGTCGGGATTTGGAATATTTCCGGATCCAATCTCATCACCTCCACCACAATCCCCTCGGGCACGGTGGCCACACTTGATAGTGGTTTTCGTTACACCAGCTTGACGTCTTCGGTGACTCTGCAGACCGGCCAAACCTACATCATCGCCGGACATGATATCGGGAATTCAGGTGACCCTCATGTATGGGATGCTTTATTGAGTGGTTTTAACAACCAGGTGAATGGATTCAACGTTGATGCCCGAATCACATTGCAGGACGCAGTTGGATCACCCGCAGGCAGCTTTTCCTTCCCTACAGGAACCATCGGCGATGCTCGCCAAGCCTTGATGGGACCGAATCTCGTGATCATTCCCGAGCCATCGACCACCGTTCTGATGATGGGCGGCATGTTCGCTTTCCTGCGAAGGAGAAAGATAGCATGTTAGGTTGGATCGCCCCAGGCTGCCGGAGGTCAGCATTTCCACCGGGAAAGTGGCATTTCGACTAACATCCAAGGATGGCTTTTTTGCTTCGTCGGCCTGCCGTGGCAAGATCATTTTCAGACTTACTCATTTTGGCACATGAGAGCGATTGATTCTCCCCAAAGGGAAAAGGCGATGCAAATGATTCGCGAGCAAATGCCGATGATCGGACGGAGGTTCCGCGCAGGGTATCGCTTGATGACGACATTACATTTGACGGTTTTGCAGGTCGAATGCGTGGGCCGCCCGACCTTTGTCTGCTTCAGCCACCTCACTAGAAAAATCCCCGGAAAACCAAGCTTCCCCTCCTCGTTCCCGCTCATTAGGTTCGCGCACTCATGACGCTTCCTCCCCGGCGCACCAGCGGCTCCATCGCGATGGACGATTACCTCGAACAGATCCTCCATCTGATCAAGGACAAGGGCTACGCCCGCGCCGTGGACATCTCGAAAAACCTTGGCATCTCCCAGGCCAGCGTCACCAACATGCTCCAGCGTCTCGACGCGGAAGGCCTCGTCAACCATGAGAAATACCGCGGCACCGTCCTCACCGACGAAGGCCAGCGGATCGCTCTCGCCATCATCGAGCGCCACGAGACTCTCACCCGTTTCCTCCGCCTCTTCGGCATCGACGAGCAAACCATCTATCACGACGTGGAAGGCATGGAGCACCACGTCTCACGCCCCACCCTGAACGTCATCCGCGCCGTGGCCGACGCGTTGGAAGCGGACTCAAGCCTGCTCGAACGGGTGAAAGCGGCGGCGACCACCGGTCGCCGCGAATCCCACTGAAAAAGGCAGGACCCGTAACCAATCAGCAACCTAACTCTTCCCGCCCGGACGAGCAATCCGATGCCGGGCGGGAAGAGCAGTTGTTTCGGGGAGGAGGGATTGCAATCCGGGTTGCAATCATGGTTACCGGAACCGTGTCTCCGTGTTACAAGAAAAGTGAAACTTTTTTCGAATCTCGATTTTGGCGTATCCACCGGATTCACTCAGCCCTCTTCCCGCGCCGGGGGTCCCGTCTCGAAGCGCATCAGATCCGCGATGAACGTCAGCGGAAGGTGCCCCGTTTCGCCGTTCCGGTTTTTCGCTAGGACGAGCTCGGCCTTGCCGGCTTCCGCTTCTTTTTCCTCCGCATCTTCGGCGTAGTAGGCGGTCCGGTAAAGCAGGCCGACCATGTCCGCGTCTTGCTCGATCGAGCCGGATTCGCGGAGGTCCGACATCCGTGGGACGCCGACGTTTTTCCCGGTCCGACTTTCAGGCCCGCGGTTGAGCTGGGCGAGGATCAGGATCGGGATGCCGAGTTCCTTCGCCAGCCCCTTGATGCCGGCGGAAATTTCCGCGATTTCCCGCTCCCGCGAACCTTCCGCCTGCTTGGTGCGGGATTTCATGAGCTGAAGGTAGTCGATAGCGATGAACTGGATGTCCTCGTCACGCTTCTTCCGGCGGGCTTTGGCGCGCAGCTCATTGATGGAAATGCCGGCGGTGTCGTCGATGAAAAGCTTGGCTCCGGACGTTTCCAACGCCGCCCGCTGGATCCGCTGGAGGTCGCCCTTGGTCGGCGTGTAACCGCGGGAAAGCTGGCTCATCGCAAACTTCGCCCGCGAGAAAACCAAGCGCTGGACGATTTGGAACGCGCTCATTTCGCACGAAAACACCATCGAAGGCCGGCCTTCCGTGATGCACACATGCTCGACGATGTTCATCATGAACGACGTTTTTCCCATCGATGGCCGCGCCGCGACCACGAACATTTCCCCTGCCTTCAAGCCGCTGCTCATCCGGTCCAGATCCTCGAATCCGGTGGAAATTCCCTGCGCGCCTTTTTCACCGGCCAGCAACGCTTGGAATTGCTCGATCACCTCGTTGACCGACTGCTTGATCGTCGGCGCACGGTTCGTTTCCGAGCCCTCGCGGATCGCCAATACCTTCGCCTCCACCGAATCCAACAGCGCCGCCACCTCGTCCGGCGCGTCGTAGGCTTGGGCGATTGCTTCATTGGAATTCTGGATGATCGACCGCAGGACAAACTTGTCCTTCACGTGCTGCAAGTGATGGCGGAAATGCCCCGGACTCGGCGCGTAGGTGTAGAGGTCCGTCAGCGACGATGGCCCACCCACCCGGTCCAGCTGCCCCCGGTCCAGCAACCGCTGCACCAGCGACACCAACTCCACCTCGTGCCCCGCCTCGAACAACTCGATGAGAAACCCGAACAACGTCGAGTGCGACGGCAGATAGAAATGCTCCTGCGTCAGTTTCTCCTCGATCGCCACGCCGATGTATTCCTGCGGATCCTGGAGCATCGAGGAAAGCAGCGACTTCTCCGGCCCCAGCGCGTGCGGCAGCGCGCGGGTCACATCGTCCACCGCCGTCGCCCCTTGTTGGAGATCTGCGGTTTTGCGGAATGGAGGAGCTTTCGTTTCGACGGCCATGGTTGGCGGCGAAACTGGCAGAGGCCCCTCCCGCCGGTCAACTCCTCCGGTGTTTATAACATCCGAGCAACCCGCTTCCCTCCTCATCTCCAAGCCCGCACGTGTTAAAAATATTTTCAATTCTCCCATCACGTCCCGCTCCCCCTCGTCCAACCTCGATGACGCCTGCTCCCGACCCGGTAGCGTCTCCCCACAAAAGTCCGGAAAATGATGCCGTCCTGCCCAGTGCTCTTCGGTGCTGGCGACGCTTTTTGGAGTTGTCGGAAACTGGAGCACTGGGGAAACCAGTCATCGCCAATGCCGAGGTCGCCCTGCCGGGCACCACCCTCGCCTTCGACGACAAGACGGCCGCCCTGCCCCCGGCTCCACCCGCCTGGAAGCGTGGCGCGAGGGCCCCGGCTCCATGCCCGAGCTGATGCTAACGGCCGGCCCCGGCACCACCGCCATCATCACCTTCAACCCCGGCGATCTCTATCAACTCTGGCTCGTCGCCCTAAACAGCAAAGGCAAGAGCCCCGCCGGCCCCGTCCAGAACTGGACTGCCGTGTGAACCCACCCGGTACGGCGGTCCCCGCGGCTGCCGGACCGGTTTTTGCGAAGCGTTCAAACACCGGCGATTCCTGGAGCACATCTTCCTCTTCTCTGATCTCTGATCACTGATCACTGATCACTGCTAACTCGGCACTTTTCCACCGCGCCTTCCATCTCCCGACCGGGAAATTGTCTGGCCAATTCAATCGATTCCCGCGACTTTGCCCGGGAAGGAAAAAATACTTTCGGCGTTTCTCCCGCATTCTAAAGTCCGCCCTTCATAAAATCCCCAACAACCCCAATACAAAGATGGAAATCGCCCTTATCGCCATCCTTTCGATGGTTTCGGTCTTTTCAACGCTTTTCGTAGTCCACCGCTATCGGACGGCTACCCCGGCGCAGCGACCACAAATTATTTGGGCCGCTTGCGGTGCCGTCACTGTTGCCGCCACTGTCTTTTTGCTAATTGGCCTCAGATAAATCACGCAGCCACGAATGGCCTGTACTCCGGAACGAATGACGCTGTCCGGCATGACAAACACAGAACGAATTTTTTTTGTTAGCAACATCATTCAAAAAAGGAGGAACGTTGAAGCTACTGCTAATCTTGCTCTTGTTCATCGGAACGTGGAATACGACAACACTTGCAATGAATTTCGTCCACCCGGGTGGCATCAATGCAAAAGCTGACCTTGACTTCGTCAAGGGTCGCATCAAGGCGGGTGCGCAACCATGGAAAGGCGAGTTTGATCGACTCAGGGACTCGGAATATGCAACCCGAGTGGCACATGGTCAGAAAACGATCAATTCGGACACCAAGGACGCCGAGGTCTCTCGAGACGACGCGATCGCCGCTTACGCTCAGGCGCTGATGTGGTATTTTTCCGATGATGAGTTATCCGCAAAAGGCTCAATCTCAATCCTCAATTCGTGGTCAGAACTTCAAGGATTTACGGCTGGTTCGGATCAGGACCGATTGCAAGCCGGCTGGATAGGATCTGTCTTTGCCTCTGCCGCCGAGATCATGCGGGGACATCCTGATTGGCCGGATGGCGACATCATCAGGTTCCAAGCCATGTTCAGGAGGGCGTTCTATCCACAATTGGAAACCGCAAGCACTTGGAACGGCAATGTTGATTTGACACAAATCGACGCACTGATGGCGATTGTAGTTTTCAACGAAGACAAAGAGAATTTCCGGAAAGCACTTGATCGATTGGAGACCCGAAACCGGGCATTCTTCTACCTGAAATCTGACGGACCGCGGCCTCTGCCAATTGCGGGTGACGGCGGCGACCCGCAGGCATTTTGGTCGAATCCAAAACGGTGGATCGACGGACTGACCCAGGAAACTTGCCGCGACAATGGTCACCATTCCCAGTTTGGTCTTGGTTCAGCACTCCATGCCGCTGAAATCGCTTGGCATCAGGGCGTCGACGTATACAGCGAGAATCAAGAGCGATACACCGCAGCAATGGAGTTGCTGGCGGCCCAGTTCCTTTCTGGCTCAATGCAGGGAGTCAGTGAGGATGATGCACCAACAGCGAACCGCTACGATTCTTGGGAAGTTGGATACAACCATTATCATAGACGCAAGGGAGTCGCACTTCCAAACACGAGGAAGCTGATCGAGGAGCAGATACGGACGAAGGCCCCGAGGGCTGTTTGCAACTTGGTTTTCGATATGCTCACACATAGTGAGCTTCCAAAAAGTGACGAATCGGGTTTCCGTGACTGACTCTGATGCCTAATTAATGAATCCAGTTCGCGAAGCTAACGTTCGACATAGATCCTCTGAAATTTCAACCAGCAACATCATGGAACCGCTCCTCTTCTTCATCCCGTTCGCGATCATCGTCTTTTTTGTTCTGGTGGCAGCCTTCCAATGGCTCTGGAACATCACCATGCCACAAGTATTCAATCTCCGGATGATCACCTATTGGCAGGCATTCAGAATCCTAATCATCTCTGGATTCCTGTTCGGAAGTTCGCAGTTTCCAAGCTTCAATTTCAAGGCGTAGTCACCGATTCGGTGAAGACACTCGCGACAACCAAACCGCCGAACGAGGCAGCTCATGCGACGGCGGGGATCGCCCCGGTTTGATTTCGGGTTTCCGACACCGTCGCGCTTTGCGATACGTTGGCAAAAGATCCCCCATTCTGCAGCCATGTCTAAATTCTTCCATAAGCGTCCCTAATTCATCCCATCAACCTCGCCGTGGAGGGACGGAGGATAGGCGACGCTTTCAGCTGCAGTCCTGCGCTCGCAGGCGATGCGGGCGGGGTCAGCGCGGCGGCTGTGGACGAGACAGCCGGCATGGCGGAGGCATTTGAAGAACTTGCGCATGTCCGCAGGGATCGAGCGCGAGGAAGACCTTGATGGCGGAGCCGGTGAGCCGACAGGATGGAGCGGGGCGTGGTTTGGACATCCCCGGCGAGGATTCACGGTCAGTGGCGGATTGATAGGGGGTGGATTTTGGGACGCTTACGAAGAGCAAGCTCAAACTCCGGACAATCGTCCGAACTCCTCGGAAACCTGTCCGGAGTTCGCGCCTCAGCGTGCTCTTTCCGATCTCCATCGCGACACAAACGGAATTCACGCCTTCTTGCTACCCGCCTTGTCCACCGCCACAGCCACCAGGATGACTAGTCCTTTGATGACCTGCTGCCACACCGCCGACACCCCCAGCAGCACCAGTCCATTGTTGAGCACCCCGATGATCAGGCAGCCTAACACAGTTCCGATGATCGTGCCGCGTCCGCCGTTGAGCGACGTGCCGCCGATCACCACGGCGGCGATTGAATCCAGCTCGTAACTCATCCCCGCATTCGGTTGCGCCGAGTTCAACTTCGAGGTCACCAACAATCCCGCCACCCCGGCCAGCGCGCCGCCGAGCATGTAAACCAGCGTCTTGATCCGGTTCACGTTCAAGCCGCTCAGCGTTGCGGCGCGCTCGTTGCCGCCGACGGCGTACACCTGACGACCGAACCGCGTGCGTTTCATCACCACCATGAAAACCACCACCAGCGAGCCGGCGATCCACACCGGCATCGGCACTCCCAGCAGCCGCCCCGTACCCATATGACCGAACTCGTCGCCCAACTGGTTGATCGGAAATCCACCGGTCCACAACATGGTCAAGCCACGCGCAATGCTCAACATGCCCAGCGTCGCAACGAACGGCGGCAGCTTGAACCGTGTAATGGCCAGGCCATTGAACCAGCCGAGCGCCGACCCTACCGTAATCGCCACCAGGATCGCGCCAGAGGTGGTGAACTCGATCAACAGATCCGTGCCCGGCACTGCAAACCCCTTTGTCAGCGCCCCCGCAGCTACCGCTCCGGAAAAGGCGAGCATCGAACCGACCGATAGATCGATGCCCCCGGAGACGATGATCATCGTCATTCCGATCGACAGGCAAAGATTGACGCAGATCTGCTGCAACACGTTCAACCCATTTCCCACGGTGAAAAAACTGTCCGTTGTCAGCGCCAGAGCCGCCACCATCAGGCCGAGCGCCAGCAGGGACTGGAACTTTTTCAGGTTTTCGAGATAGTTGTTGTTAGTCATAAGTCACTTTCCACGTCCGTCAGGCAGGGCCGCTTTCACCACATTCTCCTCCGTCGCTACCGCGCGGGAAAATTCCGCCGTCTTGCGGCCTTCGCACAACACGATGATGCGATCCGCGATGCCGAGAATCTCCGGCAGCTCGGACGACACCATCACCACGGCCAAGCCGGCCTGGGCCAGTTCGTCGATCAGCGCGTAAATTTCCTTCTTCGCATTGATGTCAATTCCGCGGGTTGGCTCGTCCAGCAGCAGCACCTTGGGCCCGGTGGCGAGCCACTTGGCGAGCACCACCTTCTGCTGGTTTCCACCGCTAAGATTCATCACCGCCTGGTCGATCGACGGCGTTTTCACCCGCAGCCGCGAAACGTAGCCACCCACCAGATCGCGCTCGATCTTCGGCTGCAACAGTCCCAGCCGCTCGATCTTCGAGAGGCACGACAAGGTCGTGTTGTGAGCCACGCTCATGCCTAACACAACTCCTTCCGCCTTGCGGTCTTCCGGCGCGAGCGCGAGGCCCGCGGCGATCGCGTCACGCGGCGACTTAATGTTAGTCCGCTTGCCGTCGATCTCGATTTCGCCCGTGGAAGTGTGCGGATAAAGGCCGAAGACCGTCTGCAACAACTCCGTCCGCCCGGCCCCCATCAGCCCGAAAATCCCCAACACTTCGCCGATACGCACTTCGAACGACACGTCCCTCACCGCGAAATCATCCGCCCGCTCCGGGTGTTGGAGCGAGATATTCCTTACCTTTAGCACCTCGGCCCCGGGCTTCGCCGGAGTTTTGGGAAACAGGTCCGACAGCGGACGGCCAACCATCAGGCGGATCATTTCGTCGCGCGTCACTTCGTGAAACTCCTTCGTCGCGACAAACTGGCCGTCGCGGAACACCGTGATGTCGTCGGCGATCTGCGGCAGTTCGTCTAACTTATGCGTGATGTAGATGAGGCCGACGCCATTCTGTTTGAGCCGTTTGATTTGGCGGAACAGCATTTCGATTTCGTGCTCGGTGATCGCCGAGGTCGGCTCGTCCATGATGATGACGCGGGAGTTGAACGAGATCGCCTTGGCAATCTCGACGACCTGTTGGGCCCCCACCCGCAACTGGCACACCGGCGTGCGTGGATCGGAGTCCAGTTCCAACTCGTGGAGCAACGCCGCCGCGTCGCGGTTCATGCGTTTGAAATCCACCAGACCGAAACGCGTCATCGGTTCGCGGCCGATGAAAATGTTCTCCGCGATGCTCAACTCCGGCACGAGATTCAGCTCCTGGAAAATGATGGAAATTCCCGCCGCCTGCGCCTCGCGTGTGTTCTTGAAACTAACGGGCCGGCCCTCCAACTCCACCGTCCCGGAGTCCGGCGGAAACACACCCGCCAGGATGTTCATCAGCGTGGACTTGCCCGCGCCGTTCTCACCGAGCAACGCATTGAGCCGCCCGCGCCGCACGGCGATGTTCACTCCGTCCAACGCCCGCACGCCGGGAAACGACTTGGCGATGCCGGTCGCTTCCAGCAGCACATCGGATTTGCCAGGTGATGGGCTTTGCACGGACATTTTACTCGGACTTCACGGAAATCGGCACGACCTCGAGCGGCTTGAGATCCGACTCCTCATCCTCCACCTCCACACAACCGACAAACTCCAACTGCTTCCCGACGACGGCGACGCGCTTCACCTCGGGCATCACCTTCTCTTCCACGATCTTGTTCAATTCAGCGGCGATTTCATTGAACTCCTGGGCGTTCGGATAGGAACTCGAGTTCAACAATCCGGTCCCGTCGCGCACGATGTTGCTGAACACAAATCCAAGCGGGATGGTGACATCCGCCACGTCATCCTTGCTGAGAACCGCCAGACCGATGGCGTCGTCACTCACACTAACCACCCGTCCCTTGCCGCGGATATGAAAGCCATAAGAACTGCTGATGCCCACCGTGCGGCCGAACTGCTCGCGCACCTTCCCCGGACTCTCCGCGACAACGGCCAACACTTTTTCCGCATCCACGGCTTTGCCGGATGCCGGTAGCAGAGTTTCAGTCCAGAATTTCTCCACGAATGCCGCGGGACTGAAGGTGGTCTCCGCAATGGCGTCCTGACGGTCCTTGTTTGACCGGATGTGGAAGGGAGGAAACCCCACGAACAAGCCCGTGAGCAAGATCAGGCCGATGATCCAAGGGAGGAAGCGTTTCATGGGAATCACTTCTTCCCGTAATCGCCGTATTTCGCAACATTGTCCGGCGTTACAAGATCCACCTTCACGGGAACCTTCTGTTCGAACTTGCGTTCGCCCTTGATGTATTTGTCGGCGTATTCGGCGGCGGTCTGCGCCATCACTTTGGGGAACTGCATGCCGGTGGCGGCGATCTTCTTTTCAGCGATCAACTTCACCACGTCGTCCGCGCCGTCGAAACCGAACACTTTCACCTGCTCCGCCTTGCCCGCGCTGACCAGCGCCTGATAGGCACCCATCGCCATCGCGTCGTTGCCGCAGAACACGGCCTTGATGTCCGGATCCTTCTGCAGGATGGATTCCATGACTTCGAGGGCCTTGGCGCGATCAAAGTCCGCAGTCGGCTGGGCCACCATCTTCAGACCGGGGAAGCGATCCACAACGCTGTGAAATCCCTTCGAGCGGTTCCAGGTGTTGTTGTCGCCGACGAGTCCTAGCAGCTCGGCATACTTGCCTTCCTTGCCCACGGTTTTCACGAAGTATTCTCCGATCTTCTGGCAGCCGGAGTAGTTGTCCGAGAGCATCTGCGAGACGGCGGCATCCTTGGAGTTGATCTCGCGGTCGATGCAGAAAACCGGCACGTTCTCCTTCTTCGCCTTGAGCACGTTGGCCACCGAGCCGTCGGCGTCGGTCGGGTTCAACAGCACGGCCTTGTAACCGCCGGCGATCAGGTTTTCGAAGTGGGCGGCTTCCTTGGCCGTGTCGTTCTGCGAATCGAAGATTGTGGCCTCGTAACCGAGTCCGATCGCGCGCGCCTTGGCGGCTTCGCTAAGCACGACGAACCACGGGTTGTTCAGGGTCGAGACGACGACGGCGATTTTGGTTTTGGCGGCGGGTTTTTCCTGCGCGCTGGCAGCCGGAGAAAACAGGGTGCCGACCGCGAGTGCGACCGCCGGGATGAGTTTGATTAGATGGAATTTCATGATTCGGGTTTCTACGTTTGAATGAGGCTACAAGATTCGTTTCACCGCTGCAAGCCAGGCGGCGTGCAGGCGACTGGCTTCCGTGGCTTTCATGACAGGACGGTAATTTTTCACTGCGCGTGGCAAGGCCGCCAGTTCGTCCAGTGACCGATAGGCGCCAAGGCCGAGCAGGCCGCTCATGGCCGCGCCCCAAGCCGAGCTTTCGGCCACTTCGGAAACCATCAGGTCCTTCCCGGTCAGATCGGCGGTGAACTGCATGAGGAACGCGTTGCGGGTCGGGCCACCGTCGGCAGCCACGCTTTTCAGTGGTTGCCGAGCGTCGGCGCGCATCATTTCCAACACGTCGCGGATCTGATAGGCGATGGACTCCAAGGCCGCGCGGACGACGTGCGCCTTGTTCGTGTGCGCCGTCATGCCGAGAATGGCCGCGCGGGCATCGGGTGACCAATGCGGCGCGCTCAGGCCGGCGAAGGCCGGCACCAGATAGACACCGCCGTTGTCCGGGACGCTGGTCGCCAGTTTTTCCACTTCGGCAGCTTCCTGGATCAGGCCGAGTTGGTTCTTCAACCACTCGACCGTCGCGGCGGAGAAACTGATGATTCCTTCGAACGCATAAGTCGGCTGGCCCTGCCAGACCCATGCGAGCGCGGTGACAGCACCATTTCCGGAAACCCGCATGTGGTTGCCGATGTTCAGCATCACGCTCGTGCCGGTGCCGAAGGTGGCCTTCGCGGTGCCAGGCTGATAGCAACGCTGCGCGAACAGAGATGCCTGTGAATCGCCCATCACGCCGACGATGGGAACTGGTCTGGGCAGAATATCACCCACGTCCGTCTCGCCGAAACGGGCCGCGCTTTCCCGGACTTCCGGCAACGCACTCACCGGCACGCGGAACAGTTTGCATAGCTGCTCATCCCACCGGAGTTGATCGATGTCGAACAGCAGCGTGCGGCTGGCGTTGGTGAAATCGGTAGCGAATTCCGCGCCATTCGTGAGACGGTGGATCAGGTAGGTGTCGATGGTGCCGACGACCGCCTCCCCGCTCTTGAGCGCGGTGGCGATGGCGGGGTTGTTAGCGATCAGCCAGTGGATTTTCGACGCGGAGAAATAGGTGTCGATCTTCAGCCCGGTTTTTTTCAGCACGTCCGGGCTGTGCCCTTGTTTCACCAGCTTGGCGCAAATGGCGTCGCCCCGGCGGTCCTGCCAGACAAGCGCGTGATGCAGGGGCTTGCCGGTCTTCCGATCAAACACGAGCACGGTTTCGCGCTGGTTGGTGATGCTCAAACCCGCGATCCTGGCAAGTCGCTTTGGGTTGCGCCCGACGACTTCACGAACGACGGCGCGCACGTTCCGCCAGATTTCCTCGGCGTCGTGTTCCACCCAGCCCGGCTGCGGATAGATTTGCCGGTGGTCGCGCGACGCCTTGTCGAGCACCTTGCCCTGGGCGTCGAAAAGCACCGCCTTGGTCGCGGACGTGCTTTGGTCGATGGCGAGAACCAGGCTCATCCGAGGAGTTCCATTGCGGTTAGTGCCAAGCCTTCCATCGAGATTCCGTAATGGCGGAAAATATCCGCCTGCGAGCCGGGAACGGTTTCCTCATCGGGAATGGCGACGATGCGGAACGGCTTGCCAACGCCCGCCTGCATCAGCACGGACGCGCAGGCTTCGCCGAGTCCGCCATGCACCATGTGTTCCTCGACGGTGACGACGGCGCTGCATTCGCGTCCGGCTTTCAGGATCGCATCGGTGTCGAGCGGCTTGATCGAGTGCATCGAGAGGACGCGGCAGTTCAAGCCCCGCGCCGCAAGTTGTCCGGCGGCCAGCAGCGCGTGAATCACCGTCTCGCCGGTGGCAATGAACGCCACGTCGTTGCCATCCCGCAGGGTGATCGCCTTGCCGACTTCGAACTTCGTTTCCGGCGCGTGCAGACCATACATCCCCGCCTTGCCGAAGCGGACGAACACCGGTTTGGTGGCTCTGGCGGCTGCGCGAATGGCTTGGCGTGACTCGAAGTTGTCCGCCGGCACGATCACGGTTAGATTGTTGATCGCACGCAGCACGGCGAGGTCGTGAAGCGAATGATGCGTCGTGCCGAGCGCGCCGTAGCTGACTCCGGAACTGATGCCGATCAGCACGGCCGGCACGTCCGAATAACAGACGTCGTTTTTGATCTGTTCTAGCGAGCGGGCAGTGAGGAAACAACCGGGAGAAACGCCGAAGGATTTCTTGCCGCAGGCCGCGAGTCCGGCGGTGATGCCGACGAGGTTCTGTTCCGCGATGCCGACTTCGACGATCTGCGCGGGCAATGCCTGACCGAATGGAGCGAGTTTGCCCGAACCGCGCGAGTCGCTGGTAACCGCGATGATGTTGGTATCGGCTTTTGCCAGTTCCTCCAGCGTGGCGGCGAATTCCTCAAGGTTCGCGCGACCCATTTTCAGACCGAGTTGCTCCGCCATCGCCTTCGCGGCGGGGGTGAACATGGATGGTGCGGGCGCGCTCACAGGTATACCTCCTTCAACTTCGCTTCCGCGGCATCGAGGTCGCTCAATGCTTGTTTCAATTCGGCTTCATTCGGCACGCCGTGGTGCCACTTGGCGACGTTTTCCATGAAACTCACTCCCTTGCCCTTCACCGTGTTGGCGATGATGAAAGTCGGTTTCCCCGGCTCGGGGGCATCGGTCAGCGCCTTGGTCAGTTCGGCGTAATCATGGCCGTCGACAGTGCGGACGGTCCAGCCGAACGCCCGCCATTTCTCGTCGAGCGGCTCGTTGCCCATCACGTCGCGGGTGTGGCCGGAAATCTGAAGCGTGTTGTGGTCGAGGATGGCAATGAGATTATCGAGCTTGTAGTGCGCGGCACCGAGCGCGGCTTCCCAGTTGGAACCTTCCGCCAGTTCGCCATCGCCCAGCAGCGTGTAAACCCGGTTGGGCGCGTTGTCCATCTTGCCGGCGATCGCCATGCCGAGACAGATCGGCAGGCCATGACCGAGGGCGCCGGTGTTCATTTCAATTCCGGGAATGTGCCGCGTCGGGTGCCCCACATAGTGCGACTGATAGTGACAAACGGTTTCGAGATCCTCCGCCGGGAAGAAGCCGCGGTCGGCGAGCACGGCGTAAAGTGCCTCGACGCAATGGCCCTTGCTCTGGACGTAACGGTCGCGATACGGATCGCCGAATGTTTCCGGAGACACGTTGAGCACTCGGTTGTAGAGCACGTTCAGGATGTCCATGCAGGAAAGCCCGCCGCCGGTGTGGCCCGCGCCCGCGCCGACGATGAGATGCAGCATCGACCGCCGCAGGGCGAAGGACTTGAGTTGGAGTTCGTGGTCAGTCATTTGCCGCTTCGTGTTCGTACACCTCCCAGCCGAAGTAGTTGCCGAATGCCTCTTTCAAAATCGCCGCCGAGTGCGACTGGGTCATCACGACGTGATGTTCGAAGCCCTGCGAGCAGACGTGGCGCATCAGCTTCTGGAGCTTCGGCACATTCGCCACGGCGCGGTTGCCGAAGGTTTTCAACTCGTCATTCGTTAGCACTCCCTCGCCGACGTAGGCGCGGATGCAACCATCCGTGTCCGCCGTGGTGATGCGTCCGTAAGTCAGCGGACCGGCGGGTGTGCGGCCGTCCAGCGCGCCGTAGGTGTTTTCCACGCCGACGCTGGTGCCGAGGATCGGCGCGTTGGAAATCTTGATGTCGGGCAGGAACGATTTCGCCCAGTTTCCGCAGTGGAAAAGGACACACTTGTCGTCGTCGTCCGCGTAGTTGTTGTTCCAGTCCACCAGCGCGGCGGGAGTGTTTCCGGCGAGCTGCATCGCGTACATCGTTAGAACGCCGGTCACGTCCACTTCGCAGGCACTGGGCATGAATTTTTCACTCATCATGCTCATCAGCGTGCAGACGTTGCAGCCGAAATTCTGTTGGACGGACGTCCAGCACTGGATCGCGGTCGCGTCGAGCGCGTTGGCGTCCACCCACTCGGAGAGCGCCACGCCCATCCTCGCCATCTGCACCAGCTTGTCCTGCGGCACACCCGGCGCGGGCGCGTAGCCGGTGATTTCCGCCAGCTTGGCCTTCACCACTTCGGCGTCGGCGTCGAGTTTGTTAGCCGCGCCGATGATTTCCGACAAGTCCACCGTGGTCACACTGATGCCGTTGCGCTCCAGGATTTTCTCCGAATAACGGACGGTGTTGAATGCACCCGGCCGTGCGCCGACCGCGCCTAACCGGACGCCGCGAATTCCATTCACCACGCGGCAGACACCGAGGAATCTCTGCAAATCGATCAGGAAACCCGTCGATGTCGGATGGCAGACGTGCTTGTCCGTGAGCGTAAATTTGATGCCCGCCTGGACGAGATTGTTGGAGACCGAAATCTTGCCGCAATAGGCGTCGCGGCGGCGGGCGACATCCAGCCGGTTGAGGTCGTCAGGGTAGCCTTGGATGATCACGGGCACGTTCAGGCCCGCCATTTTGAGCGTGTCGGCGACGCCTTTTTCATCACCGAAATTCGGCA
This sequence comes from Akkermansiaceae bacterium, assembly GCA_041739215.1. GTDB lineage: Bacteria > Verrucomicrobiota > Verrucomicrobiia > Verrucomicrobiales > Akkermansiaceae > Luteolibacter. Next base: position 12,305 of record JBGSOI010000082.1, on the reverse strand, counting down.
GGACGACGAGCACGCCGTCGATCTCGTCGCGATGCGCCTTGAATAACTCCGCGCACTTGCGGGCATCGCCGTGGGTTTCTACTCCGCCGAGCTTGCTGTCGTTTTCCCCGAGTTGGATGGACTTGATGCCGAGCTTGGAAAAAAGCGCCGCGATATCCGCCCGCGCCTCGGTCACGAGATGGTCGGGGAAGAAATCGCGGTTGCCGTAGATGACTCCCAATACGGGGCTTTTCAGGGTTTTGATGGGTTCGGAAATCTTCATGATGGGCTTTAAAGAATCGATTTGGACCCGAAAGCTAGCAACAGTTTCGAGGGCTTTCCTCCTTGTTTTGCCCCGACAAGCTCCTGTATCCTAAGCTCGTGCAGCATTTCGATCACAACCGGCCGGACTTCAAACCTTATGGCTTCACCTGCGAGCTCTGGAAGGCGGCCCCGATGCGGAGACCCGACCGGCACAACGAAGTCGAACTGAATCTCCTGAAAAACGGCTCGCTCACCTACCTGCTAGGCGGAAACCGGGTGACGATTCCCCAGGGTGGCTTGGCCGCTTTCTGGGCGGCGATCCCGCATCAAATCATCGATTCCTCGGGGAATCCGGAATACTACGTGGTGACGTTGCCGCTCCCGTGGTTTCTGCAATGCCGGCTACCTGTGAAACTGGTGGACCGGCTGTTGCACGGCCAAATCCTGGCCGATCCTTGCGCTGAACGCTTCGAATTGGACCTGCACCTGTTCCAGGCTTGGACCCGGGATCTCACCGGCGGAAAGAGCAAGGCAAACACCACCACTCAGCTCGAACTCCATGCCCGCCTTTTGCGACTGGCGGAAGGCCTGCCAGAGGTTCCGGGCAGAAGCCCTCGCCAGAGCGCCCTGCTCGGTGTGGGAGGACTGAGCAAGGTCGAACAACTCGCCGCCTATATCGCCCGGAACTATCAGGAGGCGTTCCTCATCGAGGAGGCGGCGAAGGAAGTCGGACTCCATCCCAATTACGCGATGAACCTCTTCAAAAAGACCTTCAACCTCACCATCAACGAGTATCTCACCCAGCATCGCGTGTCGCACGCCCAGCGGCTGCTTGCCACCACCGATGACAAGATCGTGGATGTCGCGCTGGAGGCCGGGTATCCGACGCTGAGCCGGTTTTATGAAGCCTTCAGGAAGTCCTGCGGCTGCTCACCCAGCGACTACCGCCGGGAGCACCAAGCAGGTTGATTGAATTTCACGGTCAACTCACGGCTGGCCAACATGGCATCCACCACTTCCGTAAAGATTTTCCACCAGGCAGAGTCATCCCTGCTGCCCGAACTCCTGAACCCGGGGCGTTTCCCACTGCCGCCGATGTCCGGATAGAAAACGGATTCCCGGCAACCGTCCGATACGGTCGGAACACTTTTTCGCCTTCCGTGGGGCAAAACGAATCGGTTGCCAGCACGTTGTTTCCCGGTATGCTCCGCGCCCCGGCAAAAGTGACCGGCCTCCAAAAATGAATCATCCCCATGTAGCGATTGTTGGTGCCACGGGCGCCGTCGGCGTTGAAATGCTCCTTTGTCTCGAACAGCGGAATTTCCCGCTGGGCAAACTCAAGCTGCTCGCTTCGGCGCGCTCCGCCGGGAAAAAGATGACCTTCCGTGGGGAACAAATCACCGTGGAGGAACTCACTCACGACTCGTTCGCAAACGTGGACATCGCCCTCTTCAGCGCGGGTGGCGGGATTTCCCTGGAATACGGACCATCCGCCGCAAAGGCGGGTGCGGTGGTGATCGACAATTCCTCCGCTTTCCGGATGGACGCCGACGTGCCTCTGGTGGTGCCGGAAATTAACCCGGAAGCCGCGAAAAACCGCCCGCGCGGCATCATCGCGAATCCGAACTGCACGACGATCATCTCGCTGATGGCACTCAAGCCGCTGCACGACGCGTTCGGTCTGCGCTCGATCATCGCCTCGACCTATCAGGCAGTTTCAGGATCGGGTGCCCAGGGCATCGTCGAGCTGGAAGAGCAGATGAAATCGATCCATGCCGGTGAGCCGGTGACGCTCAAAGTCTATCCCCGGCAGATCGCGTTCAACGTGATTCCCCAAGTGGATTCGTTCACGGACAACGGCTACACCAAGGAAGAGATGAAGATGCTCAACGAAGGCCGGAAAATCATGAACCTGCCGGACCTGCGGGTGTCCTGCACCTGCGTGCGCGTGCCGGTCTATCGGTCGCACTCGGTGTCCATCACCGCACAGTTCGAGCGTCCGGTGGATGCCGATGCCGCGCGTGCCGCTTACGCTAACAAGGCTGGTGTGCAGGTGATCGACGATCCTTCTAACAAAGTCTTCCCTGTGCCACTAGACACGACCGGCAAGGACGATTGTCTTGTCGGCCGCATCCGCAAGAACCTCGTGTTCGACAACGCGCTCGACCTGTGGGTCGTCGGCGACCAAGTCCGCAAGGGTGCCGCGCTCAATGCGGTGCAGATCGCCGAGATTCTTTAATTTTGAAACGCCAAGTCACCGAGGAATCCAAGAAGAAAAAAATTCCGGTGTTCCTTGGTCAACTTGGCGTCTCGGCGGTTCACACATCTTACTGCCCTATGGATCTCAAAAGCTATCTAACCGACCGCGCTGCCGAAGTCGACGCGGCGATGGATGCGTTTTTGCCAAAAGCAAAAGAACGCCCGGCGACGATCCATGCGGCGATGCGATACAGCGTCTTCGCAGGTGGGAAGCGCTTGCGTCCCGTGCTGTGTCTGGCGGCGGCGGAAGCGTGTGGCGGCGAGCTTTCCAACGCGCTCGCTCCGGCCTGTGCGGTGGAACTGATGCACACTTATTCGCTGGTCCACGACGATTTGCCCGCGATGGACGACGACGATCTCCGCCGCGGCCGTCCGACCTGTCACAAGGTTTACGGTGAAGGCATGGCCGTGCTCTGTGGCGACGCACTTCTAACCGAGTCATTCATCGTGCTCGCCAATACACCCGCGACGAAACGTTATGATGCACGCGACTACATTTCCGAACTCGCCGAAACCGGTGGCAGCAGGAAGCTGATAGGAGGCCAGGTGATGGACCTCGAAGGCGAAGGGAAAAAACTCACCAAGCGCGATCTCGTCCGCATCCACGAGGCGAAGACCGCCGCGCTGCTCACCACGTCGCTGCGGCTCGGCGCGATGACCGCCAACGCGACACCGGCGAAGCTGGAAGCACTGACGAAATTCGGCCATGCGCTCGGGTTGGCATTCCAGGTCATCGACGACATTCTCGACGTCACGCAAAGCACCGAGGTGTTAGGCAAGACCGCGGGCAAGGACCAAGCTGTCGAGAAATCGACCTATCCGGCAATCCTCGGGCTCGATGCGTCGCGCAAGGAAGCCGCCAGGCTGACCAAGGCGGCGATGGATGCGCTGAAGCCGTTTGGAAAAAAAGCGGCGAGGTTGGAGGAGATCGCGACGCATTTGTTGAAGCGGGAGTATTAGGCGGGACAGAGAGTCTGGAGATTCGCGGTCCCGGGGGCTTGACTTAGGGCAGCTATTGGCACGGTTTGTGGTGACTTCAACCGCACAAACCCATGGGAATCAAAATCCGGCTAGTTGTCATGAGCTTCCTGCAGTTCTTCGTGTGGGGAGCCTGGTTGATCACCATCAGCAATTACTGGTTCATCACCAAACGATGGGGCGGCGAGGAGTTCGGCGCGATCTTCGCCACGTTGGGAATCGCCTCTCTGATCATGCCGGCTCCCATCGGCATCGTTGCCGACCGCTGGGTGAACGCGGAGAAGCTATACGGCTTCCTCCACATCCTCGGCGGACTCGCGCTCGCCTGCCTCCCGCTGGTCGACCACCCCGGGACCTTCTTCTGGGTCATCTTCGCCGCGATGCTCTGCTACATGCCTACCCTTTCCCTGTCCAACTCGGTGGCTTACAACATTCTCAAGACAAACGGTTTCGACGTGATCAAAGTCTTCCCTCCGATCCGCGTTTGGGGAACCCTCGGCTTCATCGCCGCCATGTGGGTGACCAACCTAACGGGTAACAAGGCCTCTGCGAACCAGTTCCACATCGCGGCGGTGGCGGCGGTGATCCTTGGCGTGTATTCCTTTTCGTTGCCAAAATGCCCGCCGCTGAGATCGACCGCCAGGGACGCACCGTGGGTCGAACTATTAGGACTGGATGCCTTCAAGCTCTTCGGCAACTACAAGCTCGCGCTGTTCTTCATCTTCTCCATGTTCCTCGGCGGCGCGCTGCAACTGACCAACATGTATGGCGATGTTTTTCTCTCTGAATTCGCATCCATTCCCGAATACAGCGACTCGCTGGTGGTGAAATACTCCACCATCATCATGTCCATCTCCCAGATTTCCGAGACCCTGTTCATCCTCGCCATTCCGTTTTTCCTGAAACGCTTCGGAATCAAACAGGTCATGTTGATCAGCATGTTCGCCTGGGTGTTGCGGTTTGCGTTTTTCGCCTACGGTGATCCGGGTGCCGGACTCTGGATGATCATTCTCTCCTGCATCGTCTACGGCATGGCCTTTGATTTTTTCAACATCTCCGGTTCGCTGTTCATCGAGACCACCACCGATTCCAAGATCCGTTCGAGTGCGCAGGGCTTGTTCATGATGATGACCAACGGCTTTGGCGCGATCTTCGGCAGCCTCGTTAGCGGTTATGTCATCGGAGAATATTTCACCACCAACGGCAAAACCGACTGGCATGAAGTCTGGCTATCATTCGCGCTCTACGCGCTGGCCATCACCGTCGCGTTCGCTTTTCTGTTCAAGCACGAGCACGATCCCGATGCGGTGGAGAACTTGAGACATTGAGGGCAGTGGAATGATCTCCAATGTTTCGGGAATCAGAATCCATTTGGTGATGCGACGCGGAATCCCGTTGCATTCCTAACAAATGAGTGGAACCATCCGCACGATGGAAACGAAAACCTTGATACTATTGATGGGTCTGGCCGCCCCGCAGGCCTTCGGAGATCCCTCGGTGGAAGCACTCGCCTTCTGCGAGGTCCAAGGCGCGAAATTGCTCTCAATCGGGATAAAGGTATTTGCAGATGGCGAGCTATCAGCCCCGCTGTTGAAGGAACTCCGCAACTACGACTTCGGCCCGGACGAAGAAAAGGACACCTACAAGTTCGAAGGCTTCACCTACGACCTCAACAAGGACGGAAAACCCGAATGGTTCGTGTATAGCCCGACCTACAGTGGCAGCGGAGGTTCCGCCTTTTTGGTCTTCAGCAAGCTCGATTCGGGATGGACGAGAATCCTGGACTATCAGGGAGGGTTTTGGGTCTTCCCTTCGGAAAAAGGATGGCCACGCGTCGCCCACGTCAGCCGGGGCGGCGGTGGCAACTACACCAAAGGCTATGGCGAGTTCAAGGCCACCCAATACGAAACCACCCTCATCGTGCGCTACAGCGACGGCAAGGTCACCGAGGAGATTCCCAAAAAACAGGAATAACCACGCGCCTCATCCGCTTGCGATCGGAGAAGTCCCGGATCATCCGGGAAATCCGTAGTCAATTGCGCCGTTTCACGACAACTTCCCGCTGCGTGGCTCTATTGCCGCAGACGGGCATTTTTATCCCCTTTCCGATTCGGCTCGGATCGTGCTTGGATCTCGCGCGCATGACAGAAACGGCTACCAACCCAACACGCGAGCAGCTCCGGCTGGAAGGATTTGATCTCATTGACGAACGGCTCCGCTACTTGCTTGGTTGCCTGGAGGACGCGCTGGTGAGCACCGGTGACAAGGAATTACTGCCATTTTTGCCGTGGTCGGGCCGCGAGCCGGAAATCGGGGCCGCGCCGGAAGGCCTGCCACAGCTTTACTCGATCGGTTTCCAGCTCCTCAACATGGTCGAGGAACGCGTCGCCGCCGAGATCCGCCGCGAGCGGGAAAAAGCGCTCGGCGCCGAATCGATCCGCGGCTTGTGGCCGCAGGCGTTGCGGGACTTGCGGGCGATCGGCCTGACGCCCGAGCAAATTCTCGACGTGCTCAAGGACGTCCAAGCCGAGCCCGTCCTCACCGCCCACCCGACCGAGGCGAAGCGCTCCAGCATCCGCGAACGCCACCGCGCGCTCTACGATGAAATGGTGCGCAACGAATTTCCCAAATACACCGAGCGCGAACGCCGCCGGATCCGCGAGCGGGTCGTCACCACCTTGGAAACGCTCTGGCGCACCGCGGAAATCCACTTGGTTAGACCGGACATCACCAGCGAACTGCGGAATGCGACGCACTACCTGCGCGACCTTTTCCCATCGGCCATCAATCGCCTCGACCTGCATTTCACCGAGGCCTGGCGCGACGCCGGACTGCCGTTGGAGCTGCTCCGCTCCGCGGGAAATATCCCGCACCTGATCTTCGGCACCTGGATCGGCGGCGACCGCGACGGCCACCCGCTCGTCACGCCGGCCGTCACGGAGCAAACCCTCGCGGAACTCCGCCGCTCCGCTTTTAAACTGCTCGAACGCGAACTCCTCGACCTCTCCGCCCAGCTCACGCTTTCCCGCTATCTCACGCCCGTGCCCGAGGAACTCCAGGCGCGCATCGACTACCTTGCGAAAACCGTAGACGCGCCCGAGGCCGTTAGGGAAATCCTCTATCGGCATGAGGAGGAACCGTGGCGGCAGCTCGCCATGCTCATGGCGCTGCGCCTGCGCGAGCAGATCAAGGGCAAGCCCGGCTACAAAAATACCGCCTGCCTCGTCGATGACCTGAACCTCCTCTCCCGCACCCTGGCCGCGTCCGGTTGCCACATGCTGGAAGAAGCGGCCATCCGCCCGCTGCGGCACAAGCTGGAGATGTTCGGCTTCCACCTCGCGACACTCGATGTCCGGCAGAATTCCGAGTTCCACGACAAGGCCATCAGCCAGCTCCTCACCGCCGCCGGTGTCGCCGATGGCGAAAACTATTCATCCTGGCCCGAGGAAAAGCGCCTCGCGTTCCTCAACGCCGAACTCACCTCCACCCGCCCCTTTCTCCACGACGACCTGCGCATCGGCGAGGAGGCCGACAATGTCCTCGATACCTACCGCGTCCTTGTCCGCCATCGGAAAGACTGGGGCACGCCCGGCCTCGGCGCGCTCATCGTCTCCATGACCCGCCAGCTCTCCGATCTGCTGGGCGTCTATCTGCTGGCCCGCGAGGCCGGGCTCATGGAGCTCACCCCGGACGGCCTCCTCTGCCCCTTGCAAGTCGTCCCGCTCTTCGAAACCATGGACGACCTCGACCGCTCGCCCGGCATCCTCAAGGCCTTCCTCCATCATCCCCTCACCTTGCGCTCCGTCGGGAAATTCCCCTACCAGCAAGTCATGCTCGGCTACTCCGACTCCAACAAAGACTGCGGCATCCTCGCCGCCCAGTTCGCCTTGCAGCGCGCGCAGACCGCGCTCACCCACATCGGCCAGGAAAGCGACGTGCACCTCTGCTTCTTCCACGGCCGCGGCGGCACCATTTCCCGCGGCGCGGGGCCCACGCATTGGTTCATGGCCGCCCTCCCCCACGGCGCCATGAGCGGCGGCTTCCGCATGACCGAGCAGGGCGAAACCATCGCCCAGAAGTATGCCAACCTCGCCAACGCCACCTACAATCTCGAGCTCCTCCTCGCCGGTGCCGCCGTCACCACCGCCCGCCACCGCCACCTCCCGCCCGTGGCCGACCCGTGCGAAGACTTCCTCGCCCGTCTCGGCGAGACCAGCCAGGCCGCTTATCAGAAATTCCTCAAGGCCGACGGCTTCATCGAGTTCTACCGCCAGGCCACCCCCATCGACGCCTTGGAGAACTCCCGCATCGGCTCCCGCCCCGCCCGGCGCACCGGCAAGAAAGGCTTCTCCATTGGCGATCTCCGCGCCATCCCGTGGGTCTTCTCCTGGACCCAGGCGCGGTATTACCTCCCCGGCTGGTTCGGCGTCGGCTCCGCCCTCGCCGCCCTCAAGACCGACGACCCCGCCGGCTTCGCCAAACTCAAGGCCGCCCTCCCCCAGTCCACCTTCCTCAGCTACGTCCTCACCAACGTCGAGACCAACCTCGCCTCCGCCAATCTCGATCTCATGCGCGACTACGCCGACCTCGTTGAGGACGCCGCCCTGCGCGACCAATTCTTCGGCGAGATCCACGCCGAGTTCGAGCGCACCCGCACCCTTCTCGCCGAGCTCTTCGACGGCGAAATGCGCGCCCGCCGCCCCCGCATGGCCAAGACCCTGGAGATCCGCGAAGCCCCCTTGAAAATCCTCCACCAGCAGCAGATCGCCCTGCTCCGCGTCTGGCGCGCCCACCTCGCCAACGAGGAAACCGCCCAAGCCGACGCCCTCCTGCCCAAGCTCCTGCTTTCCATCAACGCCATCGCCTCCGGCCTCCGCACCACCGGTTGAGGCCCCGGACAGGCGCACCGGCCCCTGGAAAATCCTTGTCAATCCAACGATTCTTCGCCCACCTTCCCATCAGGATCAGCTCGGATATCATTCCCTGACATCCTGCGAATAAATCCTGTTGGGCAAAGAAGGAAGCCAACTCATATGACTAGCCTGATCACACTTGGAGGCCGGATTTCCGTCGGCTTGACACTCTTTTGGGCAGTCTGCGTCTTCGTTTTCCTGAGTCGTGTTTCACCCGGTGAATATTTGGAACCCATCATCATTTGGATGACTTTTCCGCTCGGAGCTATTGGAGACATCGGAGGTATCTTCGGTCGGAGGGGGGTGATGGAGTTGAACGATGTATTTTCCGCGTATGTAGTGATGATCCCGAATGTTTTCCTTCTTGGATATGGGATGGCTGCTTTCTGTCGGGCGTTGAAGAACCCAGCCAGCGGCTCCCATCCCGCCAAGTCCATACGCGGCAGATTCGGTGCGTTTTGACGTTTCCGGTGGCCGTTTCCGCGACGTGGGTCGCCGCGGAGACGAAGGCGGAAATCCAGTGGGAGGCGAGCCCGGAGGAAACGCTGCAGGATTACCAACTCCGCGCGGTGCCGGGCCCGGAATACGACGCGGACGACGCGACGACGCTCCGCACCTTCCTCCCGGCGGAACCGCGCGAATTCCTAACCGGCGCGGGCTTCGCCATCCCCGGCGCGGCCATGACCTACAAGCTCTACGTCCGTCTCACCACGGGCAATGAGTCCGGCAGCGAGGCGGTGACGGTGACAAGGCCGGGGTAACGGGGGCCCGATCTATCTGCAGCCTTGACCGAATCAGATGGGGTGATAGAAACCCGAGCGTCGGATTAAATCCACCCGGCATCACCCCCAAAAAACCCAATGAAGAACCAACTGCTTGTTATCCTGACATCCATCTGCCTCCACCCCCTCGCAGGCGCGGCGGTCACCCTCACATTCGACTCCACCACCGACGGTTTCACCGCGGGATTAAACGCGACCAGCGTCGCTTGGAATGCCTATCACGGCGGCAGCCTCGCGGTCACGGTCGAGTCGGGTTTTAAATCACTGTCCGCTTACCTCGACATCCAGGCGAATGCCGCATTGCTTGCCGAACTGAACTCCGCCCTCGTCAACGGCGGCACCGTCAGCTACACGATCTATCTGGAACAGGCGGATATCACCGGCTCAAATCCGGACTGGTTTGAAACCATTTATATCGGCAACTCCTCAGCGGGCTGGGATCAACATTTTGGTCCGGCAGCCGGTCAGGCAGGCCTCTACGGTGGGAGTTTCCCGCTGACCTCCACCTTCAGCTTCGACGTCAGCCATCCGATTCTCAACGCACCGGCCGCCAGTGACATGAACGCGCAGTTCGCCCTCGGTTCACCATGGAACCAGATTTTCATCGGCGTGAATTCGGGTTCCATAGAGGGAGGTTACACGGGGGCGAAAATCTACGTAGACAATTTCACCATCTCCGCGGTGCCGGAACCCGCCGCCGCCAGCCTCGGACTCCTTGGCATTGTCGGCTTGGCCATCCGCCGCCGCCGCTGATTTTCCCGAACTTGCTGGAACCAGAAAGCCGGAGTCCCTTGTGTGACTCCGGCTTTCGCGTCGAAAGGGTCTCGAAAGGGTCCCGGCTAACAAGCTTTGCCTCCATTTCTCGACGAGGATTTCAGGATTCCGCCCGATAAGAAGTCCCCTCAAGCACCACCGCCAGGCCGAGCTTGCTGGAGAGTTCACAGGCATCCAGCAGCAACTGGGTTTTCAAGGAAATTTCCGGCCAACGGGAATCCGGCGTGTTCCCGCGCACTTCCCGGGCAAAGCAGGCGAACATCCGTGCGGCGGTGCTCATCCCGGGCTCAGGCGAGCGGGCCACGCGGTGGAAGCCGATTTCCCAGTCGATTTCGTTGTCATCCACCGGCACGATGAAATCGGCCATGCGGAAGTTGCCCTTGGTCCCGCTCACGTTGAGCCACTTTTGTTCCGGTGCCAAAAACGAGCAGTGGAACGATGCGGTGGCGCCACCGGGAAAATCCAGTTCCCCGGAGAAATCCGTGATGGCGGAGTTTCCAGCAGATCCTAACACCCGCCCGCTGACCCGCCGCGGCAGTTGCCAGTTCATCGCCCACAGTGAGGCGCGCAGGCAATACCAGCCGAGATCGCCGAGGCAACCGGTCGGCTCCAGGCCGGCTTGGCCGCGGATGTCACCGGTGGCGAAGCCGTCCCCGCCGAGGAAACTGAAGGCGGAGGAAATCCGCTTCACTTCCCCCACCGTCTCGCCGGCGTCGAGGATTTCCCGGAGGCGGGCGAACCTCGGATCGTGCATGAACATCACGCCGTCCATGAAGCGCACGCCGTGGCGTTCGCAACTCGCGATCATCTCCCGCAGGTCGGCCGCGCTAACAGCGCAGGGCTTCTCGCAGAGCACATGCTTGCCAGCCTCCGCCGCGCGGATCACCCACTCCTTGCGGACGCCGGTCGGCAACGGGATGTAAACCGCCTCGACTTCCGGGTTCTCCAGCAAGGATTCGTAACTGCCATGCGCGGTCGGCCTAACCGGCCACGGCGACTCCGCCTGCATCCCGTCGATGAACGCATCCGCCTTGGCCTGGTCGCGGCTGGCGAGCGCGACGAGGGTGGCCGCACCGCTCTCGCGCATCGCGGACCAGTTGCGGCGGACGATTCGCGCGGTGCTGAGGATGCCCCAGCGGAGTGGTGTGGAAACGGATTGCGGGTTCATGGCGGTCGGGCTGGTTAGAAAAATGGGTAGGGATTCACTGCCGGGCTTGGACCAGCGCGTGACGGAGCCGTTCCAACAGATCCAGCGTTTCGGGGCTGATGCGGGCGATCCAAAGGTGCACGCTTTCGTCGTCCGCCATGGTCGGGACGGTGGCCTTGGTGACGCGGTGGGTGTCGAGGAAGCGAACGGCTTCAGCAGCGGTGGCCAAGTGGAAGAGGCCGGCGTAGAACCAGGGTTTGGGATCGTCGAGAGGATCGCGCAGGTCACACATGGTGCGGGCGATCTCACAGGATCGATCCAGGCGCGGGTCGTTGATTTCTGCCAGATAGCTGACCCAGGCGTCGGCTTGGTCGTTGAGATTGTTATGGACGATCCACGAGCGGTTCACCCGCTTGACCCAATCGACAGCTGACATGTGGGCGTGGTGTCTCATGACGGGTCATTCGGTTTTGAGCCAGTCGCCGTCGGTGAGGCGCTGGCTTTCGTCGGTGAAACCAAGCCACTCCCAGACCCAGGCAGTCAGGGTTCGGCTGTCCTGTCGGACCACGGTCGTCTCGACGCGACGGTATTCGCTGCCTTCGATCTCGCCGGCTGACAGACCCTCGAAAATGTCAAGGGTGGAGAGTTGCTCGGGGGTGACCAAGTAGACCTCGCCGTGAATTTCATCGCCCGCATCGTCCAGGACCAAACCGGGATACCAGTCGATGCGATACATCCGGCCGGTGATGGTGCCGGCGGCGATGAACTCCGCGCCGGCCATCCGGAAATGATTCGATCCACCGCGGCGGAGCGTGCCGTAAACGAAAACCAGTTGGGGGGACGGGTCCATGTCGGGGGGCAATGGTTTATTTTTCGGGACGATAGCCGATCTCGTTGTCGAGGAGTTGGCGGAGGTCATCGAGCCCGGATTCGCTCTCTGCGGAAATCGGGATGATGTCAATCTTTGGGAAACGGTCGCGGAAGATTGCCAGATTTTCGGCGGCTCCTTCGAGGTCCATCTTGTTGGCAATGATCTTCCACGGGAAGCGGGCGAGTTCGTCGTCGTATTCCTTGATTTCGCGGCGGAGGATTTCGAGGTCGGAAATCGGGTCGCGGCCTTCGCTGCCGGCCATGTCGATAACGAAGAGCAGGACGCGGCAACGGGTGATGTGGCGGAGGAATTCGTGACCGAGGCCGCGGTTTTCATGC
>JBGSOI010000002.1:0-2035 GCA_041739215.1 Akkermansiaceae bacterium | reverse complement strand
CGATCCCGAGAAACTCGCCTCGCTCGGCATCACGCCGACGGATATTTCCAACGCGATCAAGGAGCAGAACGCGCAGTCGCCCGCCGGCCGGATCGGTGCCGAGCCCGCGCCACCGGGGCAGGAAAGCCAGTTCAACGTCCGCGCGCTCGGTCTGCTGAAGGATCCCAAAGAGTTCGAGGAAATCATCATCCGCTCCAGCACGGATGGGCAGCAGGTGAAAATCAGGGATGTCGGCCGCGTGGAACTCGGCGCAATGACATACGACCTCCGCGCCCGCCTGAACAAAGCCCCGGCCGGCGCGCTCGGCGTCTATCTGGCACCGGGAGCCAACGCCTTGGAAACGGCGGACAACGTGAAGAAAATCCTCGAGGAATCGAAACTCCGCTTCCCACCGGACATGGACTACGAGATCACGCTCGACTCCACCCTGCCGATCAAGGCCTCGATGGAATCCATCGTCCACACCTTGTTCGAGGCGATCATCCTCGTGCTCATCGTGGTTTACATCTTCCTGCAAAGCTTCCGCGCCACCATCATTCCCATGCTCACGGTGCCGGTCTCGCTGCTGGGGGTTTTCATCGCTTTCCCGATGCTCGGTTTCAGCGTCAATACGCTGACGATGTTCGGGCTCGTGCTTGCCATCGGTATCGTCGTGGACGACGCCATCGTCGTCGTCGAGGCCGTGCAGCACCACATCGAGCACGGTCTGTCACCCGTCGATGCCACGCGCAAGGCGATGCAGGAAGTATCCGGGCCGGTGGTGGCCATTGCGCTGATTCTTTGCGCGGTGTTCGTGCCCGTCGCCTTCATGGGTGGCGTTACCGGCCGGCTCTATCAGCAGTTCGCCATCACGATCGCAGTGTCGGTGATTTTCTCCGCGATCAACGCCCTGACGCTCAGCCCCGCGCTTTCCGCCCTGCTGCTGCGCAAGCCGACTCCCGGCCGCGGCCCGATCGCTTGGTTCTTCAGGAAGTTCAACGCGTTCTTCGACTGGGTCATCGACCGCTATGGCAGGATCATCGGCGGCCTGACGCGCAAGGCGACGTTTTCCATGCTGCTGTTAGTCGTCGTCTGCGGAGGCATCTGGGGACTCGGCAAGGTCGTGCCCGGCGGATTCATTCCGGACGAGGACAAGGGCTATCTGTTCGTTTCCATCGAACTGCCGGAAGGAGCCTCGTTGCAGCGCTCGGATGAAGTGCTCAAGCAGGTGGAGGAAATCGTCGGCAGCACCCACGGCGTGCGTTCCGCCCTCGCCCTGAGCGGCATGAACATCCTGAACAATCTCAACGTCCCGAATGCCGCGCTGATGTTCATCGGGCTTGAGGATTGGGAGGAGCGCTCGACTCCCGAGCTCCACGCCAAGGCCATCGCCGCCGAGTGGAACAAGAAGTTCGCGGCGATTCCCGCGGCGCGAGTTTTCGCCTTCGGCCCGCCGGCCTTGCCGGGATATGGCAACGTTTCGGGCTTCACCATGCAGCTCCAGGACCGCTCCGGCGGAACCGTCGAGGAGCTCGCCGCCATGGTCAATCAAGTCCAGGCTGCTGCCGCCCAGCGTCCGGAAATCGGCCGCTTGAGCACCACTTTCAATCCGGTGACACCGCAGGTGCGGGTCGAGCTCGACCGCGAGAAAGCGCGCACGCTCGGCGTCCCGGTGGACAGTGTCTTCCAAACCCTGCAAGCCTATCTGAGCGGCCTTTACGTGAACGACTTCGTGAAATTCGGCCGGGTTTACAAGGTCTTCCTCCAGGCGGAACCGGAATACACCAGCAAGCCGGATGACATCGGGAAATTCTACGTACGCAACAACGCCGGCGGAATGGTTCCCCTCAGCACGCTGGTGAGCGTGAGCAAGGTGTCCGGGCCCAACTTCGTCACGCGTTTCAACCTCTATCGATCCGCCGAGATGATGGGCGCGCCCGCGCCGGGATTCAGCTCCGCCCAGGCACTCAAGGCGATGGAGGAAGTCATGGCCACCATGCCGTCCAACGTCGGCTACGAGTGGTCCGGCCTCACGCTTCAGGAAAAGAAATCCGAA
>JBGSOI010000233.1:0-28183 GCA_041739215.1 Akkermansiaceae bacterium | reverse complement strand
TGCGCGGCCGCGCGGGATGTCACCGGCTGGTTCGCCGCCGCCCGGCTTGCCATCCAACAGCGGTTGGGCGCGTTGTGGAACCAACCGCCGCAGGCGATCACGCTGGCGGAGATCACCGCCCGCATTCCCGAGGAATCACCGGTCACCCGCTTCTTCCGCGAGGCCGACCGCCAAGAATACAGCCGCCAGTCCACCGGCGAGATCCTGCCGCAATGGCGCTCGCTGCTGGACGAAGCCATGTCCTCCCTAACTCCATCCGCCCGCTGACATGAACCGCAATTTCCTCATCGGCCTGCTGTGTCTTTTCCTCGGTGCGAATTCTCTTTTCGCCACCGCCTTCGACGCCGCGAACCAACAATTCAAAGCCGGCGACTTCACAGGAGCTGCCGCCGCTTACGAGGGAATCCTGACTGACGAGGGGCCGCGTGGCGCCGTTTACTACAACCTCGGAAACAGCTATCAGAGCCTCAAGCAATACGGCCCCGCCATTCTCGCCTACGAGCGCGCCCGCCTGCTGATCCCACGCGATCCGGACTTGTTAGCCAATCTCGCGCTCGCCCGCAAGGCAGCCACCGCCTTCGAGGAAAGCGGCCGCAACCCGCGCCTTGAAGCCGCGCTCAATTATCTCAGCCGGAACGAATGGTCGTGGCTCGTCGCCGGCGCGGCGTTGTTTCTCGGTGGCGTTGCCGTGGTCTGCGGCGCGGTCAGGTTGCCACAGCGCGTGCGTTTGGGTGCCAAGGTTGCCTCGGGAGTCGCGGGTCTCGCCATTGCTGTCGGAGTCACCGCGCTCTATCAGCGCCGCGACGAAGCGAGCCGTGGCATCGTTCTGGCGGAAGACGCGACGGTCCGGCTTTCGCCATTCGAGCAGGCCGAATCGTTAGGCACGCCTGGTCCCGGTCGGACCGTTCGCCTAGGTGCGGAAACCGGTGGTTTCCGCTACGCCGAAGTTGCGGGCACCAATCTCAAAGGCTGGCTTGCGGCGAAGGACGTGGCGGCGGTTGTTGGCAAATGAATTGGAGCGCGGAATTCATTCCGCACGAAGCCCCAGCACCTCCCGGAATTCTCTCCGCATCTGCACGGCGGCTTCGTATTCATAGCGGGTCATCGAGGGATACGCCGGGTCCAGCCGGATCAGGGTGTCCCGCTCGAACCAACGCTGGCCCGCTGCTTTGTAAATGGGAACCAACGCAACCATCAGCAACATCGCGGTTGCAAGGACCGGCAACAGCACCCGCGCGCTGGTGCTGCGGTGGAGCAGCTTCGATGGCTTGCTGAAAATGGCGCGCAGCGTCACGGCAAACAGCCAGAGCGTCGGCATCAAGATCAACGCCGCCGCCACGGCCAGACCTGTTTCCGATAAGGCACAAGCACTCCAGCCGACCACAGGAATGAATGCGACGGCACTGGCCACCGCGATCCAGGCCGTCCACGATCTTCCGTTAGTAAACCCGAATGCCGCCGCACGCTTTGCAAGCCGCCAGCGGGTGACAAGCACCGGCACGAGAATCATGAGCACCGTGAGGCCGAGAAAGTGCGCCGCGGGCAGGAGCATGAGTGTCGATTGAAGCCCGAGGTGGCGTCCGCCCAGGGGAGTGAGGCGGTTGAGGATCATCACGTAGGCCAGTGGCAGCAGCAGTCCGGCTGCTAACAGCCACACCCAGTCTGCAGGACGCATCAGCGCTTCCATGCGTTTCGCGAGTCTCCGGATCAGCACGGGCGAGCGATAGCGGTATCCTGCCACGCCGCAGAAAAGCACCATCAACAGGATCCAGGCACCGATGCTGGACGCGCGCGCGAACAATTCGTGATCGGCCAGACGGCCGGGTTTGACGTCGTCATCCGTCAGGGACGGCGGTGCCACCATCTGTCTGGCCATCATGGGAAGGGAAAGGCTGGCGAGCAGGGCTCCATTGGCTGCCGGTCCCGTTCGATCAGGCGTGGCCTTGCGGGTTTCGCGAGCGGTCTTGTGTTCCTGAAATCGCCGGTGGATGTCCGCCAGGCGCGTGGCATCGGCGGCAAGTCCGAGCTTGGCCGCCGCCGCGCCGAGTTCTTTCGAGGTGCCGTCTGCGCAAACCTTGAAGACGAGGATCTCGATCATGTTGGAAACCTCGATGCCTGCCAGAGCCGTCACGAAGGCATCCGAGTCTTCTATCAGGGATTTCAAGCCGGTGGCATCCGCTTCTTCTCCCAAAGTCCATCCCTTTGCGCTGATGGCATCCGTGAGATGGCGCATGGAAATGATGTCCGGCGCGCTGGTCCCCGCGACATAGGCGATGGAGTGGAGGTTGTCCGTGGGATTGTTCCGGGGCAGGATCTCAATCCGTTGCCGAGCGAGCTCCTTGACATAATCCCGACACTCCGGCTGGAAACGGGCCTCATGGATCAAGGCAATCGCACGTTCCAACTTCGCCTTGTCGCGGATGTCCCAGGTGCGGGCCTCGCCGGCATCTCTGGCGGCTTTGGATTGGGCGCGCTTTTCAACGCTGCCTTTGCTTTCGACCGCGGCGGCCAGATAGGTGAACCAGGAGTTCCGGGGATCGATGCGGCGGGCGGTTTCGAGAAAGTCCGGAGGAAGCGCGTTGTTGTCGGATAGATAAGCCTTCGCATATTCGCCGAAGTAGGCGGGGTTTTCCGGTTCGCTGTCCCACAGTGCCTTCATTCGACCGGTGCGGGTGGGTTGTGAGGAATCTCCGAATATAAGCAGCCGCTGCGAGGCGCTCAGTCGTTTCTCCAATTGTTTGTGATAGCGGTTGGCCGAGCCGACGGTGACGAAATTTGTCAGAGAGGAATACATTCTGAGGTAGGCAAGCATGTCTTTCGACACGTCTATCAGCATGATCGCAGACACCACCATGATGACGGAGAACAACACGATGCGCCACACCGGCTTGCGCTTCCTGGCGTCAATGGCATCCCAGCGCTGGATGGCTTCGGCCGGGTTGGCTTCGTTAGAAGTCGTCAACTCACTTAACAAACGCGTGGCTGCAAGCTGCATTTCAGCGTTGTCGGCAAACGGTCGCACGGCGGTTTCGACAAGTGGATCGGTATTGGGAGTCATGTCGGGTGATGCTTTTGAAAATATATTATTCACTCATATCCCAGAGCCTCCCGCAGTTCCTTGCGGGCGGCGACGGAGAGTTCATACTCGAATTTGGTCAATGACGGGTAAGCGGCGTCCAGGCGGTTCATATGGTCCTGTTCAAACCAATGTTGCCGGGACGCCATGAAGAACGGCGTGGCGGTTAGCAAGATCACCATGGCCGCCGAGTAGGCTGGCACCAGGATCCGCGAGGTGGTGGCGAGGTGGAGCAAATGGGTTCCACCGGCCGTCATGGCTCGGATGATGACGGCGAGAATCCACGCCATGGGAATCACAAACAGGCCCCACGAGATTTTGAGCGCGACGTCGGACGCCTGGGTGACGGCCCAGCCCAACACCGGGATGAATGCAGCCGCGCTGAGCAGGGCGAGGGTGCCGGGCCACAGGCGGGCTTTGCCAAATCCGAAGAATGAGGCCCGTTTCTCCAACCGCCATCTCGCGACGAGAATCGGCAGGATGAGCAGCATGAAAAACAGTCCGGTGAATTGGGCCATCGGCAGCAACACCACACCGTCGAAGGGAAGTTCGATGGTGCCCGCGGCGATGTTGGCCTCCGAACCACCGAACGTCGTCAGATAGATGATGAGCATGCAGTAGATGAATGGCGGGATGCCCGCGATGCACAGCCATGCCCAATCCCTCGACCGTAACAGCGGTTCCATCCTGGCCGATAGATCACGGATGACACGGGGCGTGCGGAATCGATCGAGAAAGGCCAGGCACGCGGCGATACCCAGCAGCGTCCAGGCTCCGTAGGTGCAGATCTGCCAGAGTATACCGTGTTCGATCATCCGGGCGGGCTTCACGTCGATTTCGGTTAGGACGGGCGGGTGGAGGGCGCGTTTGGCGAGGTAGGGAAGGGATTCGCGGTTGATGATTCCGAGTTGCCGGGAGGCGTCCTTGCCGTCGATTTCAAAGATAGCGACCTTGCGGTCGGCAGTTAGTTTTTCAAGCCGGTCGAGCCTTGCTTGAACTTCCGCCGCCATTTCAGTGAGTCCGAGCTTGGTCGCGGATGCCGCCAGGCTTTTCAAGGATATCCTGGCCGCCATCTCGACTATGATATCCTGGATGATGAATCCCGGCTCGGTGCGGGAGATGTTTTTCAGATAGAGATCCACGTCTTCCTTCAGCGCAATGAGGCCCTTGGCGTCGCCCCGTTCGCCAAACAACCAGGCTTTGGCCGCAATCGCATTTGGCAAGTCTCTGGAATACGGACGACTCGAAGTCGTCATGGCCAGGACGGAAAGGGAACTGTAATACTCGAGTGAGGTGGCCTGCGGGAGAAGGGAAATCCGTTCCCTCGTCGTCTGGACTTCATAGCTCCGGCAATCCGGCAAATGCCGGCTTTCATGCAAGATCTCCAAGGCCCGATCGACTTTGGCCGGGTTGATCACATCCCATTCGGGCGCGGCCCCGGCGGCTTTCGCAGCCTTCGAGAGCGAACGTTGTTTAGCGGCATCCTTGGCTTCGACGGCCGCCGCCAAGTAAGGAAAGATTGTGTTGTTAGGAGCGATGATTCGTGCTTGTTCGATGAAGTCGGGAGGGAGTTTTGTGTGATCTGAAAGGTAAGCGGCGCAGTATTCAAAGTAATAAGCCGGATTCGCGGGATCGCTGTCCCACAGGTCCTTCGCAAGCTCGATGGGGGAGAGGTCGTTGATTTTAAGGAGCCGTCTCTCGTGCTCGTTGAAACGCGCGGAATCCAGCAGTTCGTGGGTTTCGATATAACCGTAACTGGTGGTCATCCGGAGAATTTTCCAGTAGCCGCGGAGATCCAGCGTCGCTTGGGTCAGCAGGAGAATGGCGATGATCAGGCCGATTAGATTCAAGACCATCCGCCAAGACAACCGGCGTTTTCCTCCAGCAGGCGCCTTCCAGCGTTTCATAGCGGCGGCCTCCTGATCCGGACGCGCCTCGCGCAGGGACTCTAACAAAGTAACGGCGGCCGCCCTCGTCTCCGCGTCGCCGGTGAGCGGACGCACGGCCGCGGCGACGAGGGGATCGGTGGAGTCGGTCATTTCAGGGAGCCTTGGAATGCCGGGACTCTATCAGACCGGTTTCAGCAGATAGCCGCCGACCCAGCCTTCCTCCCCGCGTTCGTTGCGACCCCAGTGCCAGCCGTGGATCTGGCGGAGTGACTCGATCTTGTCGCCGCGCTTGAGGGTGAGCACGGTGGGATCGTAGGCTTCCATCGCGGCGTAGCGGCCTTCGCCGAGGGGTTCGAGGATTTCCTCGGGGACGTAGCCGTCGTTGCCATTGTTGTCGGTTGCCCAGACCCAGCCGGGCCAGGCGCGGTCGGCGAGGCCGACGGTGACTTCGTCTCCGGGTTGCAAGTGGATGGGATCGCTGTCCTTGTCCTCGTAGTCGGCGTTTGCGGTGAAGGTGGCCATGGTTGCGGCCGAGGAAATCAGATAGGCAGGAAAAGGCGAATCCTGATTTCACCCACCAAACCTCGATGCAATCTGCCAAACAAGCTCACTTCAGCCATCCTGGCAAGGTTTCCGCCAGGATTGCAGCGATTTTCTTCCGCTCGGGGGCTTTGAGCCATGCGAATGCAGGATCGTCGCCGGCCAGGGCGGTGTGCATTCTTGCAAAGACGGCGGACTTCACCCGGTTGGGGAGGTTTTTGAATGCCGACGAGTAGATCATGAACGAGCAACGGCGCTTGAAGAGCCGGTTGTTGAGCTGGAAATCCGCCAGCGAGTCGCCGTCCTCGGTTCGTGGGTAGCGGGCTTCGAAAAGCTTTTGGAATTCCTCGCCTCCTTCTACCCCTTCGCCGGGATCGGCTTCGTCCTTGAAGATCAGGCAATCGACGATCTTGTCCGCCATGCCATCCGCCACCCGGCCAGCGGAACCGGTGTCGGGATCGGCCTGCGGATCGAGGGAGTGTGATAGGAACGCGGCGCGGTGGTATTGCAGGCTGGCGGCATTGAGCAGGTTGTGCATGCGGCACTGGTGTTCCAGAACTAACAGCGCCACGATGTCACTGGTCGGCCGCGGGTATTTCGAGACGTCGAGGGTGCCGGTTAGATCCCGCAGGTCGCTGGGTTTTGGATCCGTCGGGCCGCCCACGACATAGGTGCGGTTGCCGAGATGGGGCAACGAACTGCGGCCGGTGACGTAGTAACCGCCCCAGCGCTCGGCCAGCGGCGTCTCGTGGCTGATCTGGCTGGTGCCCATCGCCAGCAGCGGGTGGCCGTCGGTGTCGGTGAATACCGACCTCACCTGCATGCCCGGCACATGTTCCGTGTTGCCGGTGCCGTGGCAGGCGATGCAGTTGGTTAGATCGCGCTCGATTTTCAACCCGCCCTCACCCTCGGTTCCGATCACATGAAAAACCATTCCTAACACCGGGTCCTGGACGATGACCTCGATATCGCCGCCGGGCACGTAGCCGACGTAGGCCTCCTCCGAGAAATACAGGCTGCGGGGATTGCGCGGGTGGATCAGCCGGTTCTGGAAACTGGTTTTTGAAAACACCAGCACCTGTGATGCCTCCGGCACCTGCAGTTCCCTGAGCACGAATCTGAGTCTATCCAATCCGGTCGCACCCTCGACTTTCCGTGCTCCGGTGGCGAGGTCGGCCGCCAGTTTCGATAGTGGATCCGTGGCCGCGGTGTCCGAGTAGCGGAGCGGCTGCAGATCCCAGGTGGCGGTGTCTCCCGGCGCGCTTTGCGCTAGAATCAGAATCAACAGCCAACATTTCATGCCGGGAAGTAACGCGATGAAGCGCTCCGTTTCCCGCGCAAATTTTCCGAAATCCGCCGCATCGGTCAGTAATCCCGGGGATCCGCAGGGCGCAGGACGACCTGATAGCTTCCGCGCTCGAAGAGGAATCCTGTCGAGGTCGGGCGCATTTGCCAGTTGCCCTTGGCGACGGCGTTTTTGGATCCCTCGAAGTAAGGATTGCCGATCATGATGCTGCCTTGCTTTGGAAAATACTGCCAAGCCATGATCCGGACCTTCACATTCGGGTTCTGGCGCAGGGAAACCGCGACGTTGCCGCTGAATTTTCCGGGGCTGACGCCCTTGCCGAAGTCGAGAAACCACTCCTTGCCAGCTTGGATCGGAAACATCGGGTCGGTGCTGGCGGTGATTTTGAACATACCGCGGAATTCACCGGGAGCCTGGTCCGGGATGTCGGCGCGGGGGAATTGGAGGGTGAGCATGAATACCAAGGCGCTGATGAAAGCGACCAGACCACCCGTCGGAGCGTGAAGTTGAGTCTTCATGGGTACACCCTAGCGCATGGCGTGCCGGAACCGCAATTGCCCGTATTTGTAACGATAAGGAGATTCCCTAGACGTCGCCGCGGCGCGGTAATATGGCAGCCTGCACGATTTCCGTGCTCATTCTGCCACACTCCCCGGCCGGGTTAGTGGACCTCGGTGAACGAGAGGTCGAAGTCGTTTTCCAACTTGGTGATTTTCGGCCGTTCCCGGGGTTCGATCAGGGCAATGGAAACCCCTTTTTTCCCTGCCCGCGCCGTCCGGCCGCTGCGGTGGGTGAAGTATTCGATCTGCTCGGGGAGCTGGTGATGGATGACGAATGACAAGCCCTCGACATCGATGCCGCGCGCCGCGACGTCGGTGGCGATCAGGAATTGGGTGCGCTCCTTTTTGAAGGACCGCATCACGGTGTCGCGCTCCTTTTGCGTTAGATCGCCTTGCAGGACATCGACCGGAAATCCTTTCGTGGTCAGTTGTTTTCCGAGGATGATGGCTCCGGCCTTGGTGCGGCAGAAAATCACGCCGCGGTTGTCCTTCTGGCGCTTGAGGAAAGTGGAGATGAACTCGGATTTCTCGTCGCGGCTGCAGATCTTGAACTGGTGGTCGATGTCGCGGTTCACGACGTGCGCCTTGTCGATTTTCAGCAAATGCGGTTTGCCCGTCATGCAGTCCTTGATCAGCCCGTGGATCGCATCCGGGATGGTCGCGGAAAACAACCAGGTGCTCTTGCGCGCTCGTGTCAGGCCGAAGATCTTCACCAGCTCCTTCTTGAAGCCCATGCTCAACATTTCGTCCGCCTCGTCCAGGATGAGGTGCTTCACGTGGAGCAACGTCAGCGCCTTTTTCTGGAACAGATCCAGCAACCGCCCCGGCGTGGCGACGACGATGTGGGTCGGCCGCTGCAGCGCGGCGACTTGTTTGTCGAAGTTGTCACCGCCGCAGAGGACCTCGACGAAGATTTTTTCCGAATGCTTGGTGTAGCGGAAAAGCTGCTTGCCGATTTGTTTCGCGAGTTCGCGGGTGGGCGCGACGATGAGCCCTTGGATGTCCTTGGATTTAGGATTCACCTTCATGAGAAGCGGCAGGCCGAAGGCCGCGGTTTTGCCGGTGCCGGTCTGGGCTTGGGCAATCAGGTCGCCGCCGTTTTCTAACAGGAAGGGGATCGCCTTGTCCTGGATTTCCGTGGGATGGATGATGCCGAGCTCCTGAAGCCCTTGAATCAGGTTGGCGGGAATGCCGAGTTCTTTGAATGTTTTCAACGTCGTGAGTTCTGTTATTTTCCGAGCGCGTCGATGGCGGGCTGGTTCTTGTATTTTTTGGCGATGTCGAGCGCGGTGACTCCTTCCTTGGAAACCACGGCGGGATCCACCTTGTGATCGAGCAACAGTCGGATGATTTCGGCACCGCCGCTGGCTGCGGCCTCGTGCAGTGGAGTGCCTCCGAGCTCGCTCAGAGTCTTGGGATCCGCGCCGCCCGCGAGGATGGCTTTGGCGGTCTCAAGTTGATTCTTGGCCGCGGCGTGGTGCAACGGGGTCCAGCCGTCGCTGTCGCGCAGGTTTGGTTTGGCACCCGCCTTGAGCAGGGCGGAGGCCACCACCGGGTTGTTGCGATCCACCGCGAGATGCAGGGGCGTGCGTTGGGATGCGTTCACGCTGTTAGGATCGGCGCCGGACTCCAGCAGATAGAGCACGATTTCAGTCTTGTTGCGGAGAACCGCCTGTTCGAGCGGCGGGCGCGAGGTCGGGCGGCCGCCTTGGTTGAGGCTCTGCCGATTCGCTGCCAAGTGCAGCTTCACGTCGCCGAGGTCGCCCTTGGCGATGGCCTCGTCGATGGTCTGATAGGCGGGCGTGGCCGCGACCTGGCCGCTGACTCCTCCTTCGGGAACCTCGATGCCGGCAGTCCAGACGATGGCGTTGAGCACCAGTTGGCGGAACTCCGGGTTGGACCAATGGTGATGGAAATGGCCCCCCGTGAAACCGAAGCCGCGCGACTTGTTAGGATTCTCGACGGCCCAGGCGAGTGTCTGCGGCCGCTGGTCGGCCAACGCCTGGCGCACCGCCGGATTGCCGGAGCGCGGTCCATCCGTGCCGAGGGAATCGGCGGGCGGCAGCGCCTGGAGCAGCGGCGTGACGTCACCGCGCAGGCGGAGGTGATAGTAGAATTCCTCCTCCAGCTCGAAGGGCTCGACGCCGCGGGTGGCGGGATGCTTGCCGACGATTGGCGCGGTCATCTTCCAAACCGGGTTCACCGACCAGCCCGCTTCGAAGCGACCACCGATGGCCTCATCGAACAGCGCGGCCATTTCCGCGCTGGCGGGCTCAAGGGCGAAATGCAGGACCACCAGACCCTTGCCCGCGGCGAATCGATCGCGGAGCGCATCGACGTGACCTGCGGCGGCGTGGGCGTCCAGCCCATCGCTATAGATCACCAAGGTGTCGGCTGCGGCGACCTTGGCCGGAACCTGCGGCCAGCCTTGGCTGACTTCCACGGTGATCGGCAGGCCGCTGGCTTGAAGGTGGGTGGCGAGCAGCGCGCAGCCCGCCGGGTGCTCGTGAGCGCCGGGCGGATGGCTCTTAGGCCCGGCGACGAGGAGAATGTCAGCTGCGCTGGCGGCGTGGCCGATGAAGCAGATGGCTAACAGGAAGATTTTCACAAAGTTCATCATGGCGTGGGGCTGGAGCGGAGTCACTTCCCGCCGTTCATGTGATTGAGCAGTTTCTGGTTGAACTCGTCTGCCATGTTATACCCTAACCGGCGAAGCTGCTGGTCGAGCGCGGCAATGGTGACCATCCGCGCGGTGTCGCGGCCGGGGCCGACCGGGATCTCCACGTGGACGACATGCTGGCCGAGGATTTCGTAGGTTTTCTGTTGGAGACCGATGCGGTCCACTTCGTTGAGGTCGACCTGCGGCTTGAGCGTGACGACCAGATCGAGCCGTTTGTCCGGGCGGATCGAGGCGAGGCCGTAAAGGTTGGCGACGTTGATGATGCCGATGCCGCGGATCTCCATGTAGCCGCGCGACAGGTCCGGTGCGGTTGCGACGAGATCGCCGCCGACGTATTTGATGCGCACCATGTCGTCGGCGACGAGCGAGGCCCCGCGCTCTAACAATCCGATGGCGGTCTCCGATTTGCCCGAGCCGCTGCGGCCGACGATGAGCACGCCGACTCCGCGCATGTCCACCATGCAGCCGTGCAGGGTGACGCTGGGGGCGAATTCGTGCTCTAACCGGATGGTCGCGGCGTTGAGGAAATTCATCGTCACTTGCGAGGTGCCGAAAACCGGGATGCCGTGCTCGTTGGCAACGGTGGCCAGGTTGCCGTCGAGTGTCGATCCGCGGGCGACGACGATGCAGGGGATTTCGCGGTCGCACATCCGGCGGAAGCGGTCGATGCGCATCGCCTCGGGAAGTTTTTTCAGATAGGAGAGTTCGGAGTTGCCCAGCACCTGCACGCGCTTGCGGGCGAAGTAGGAGAAGAATCCGGCGAGGGCGAGGCCCGGGCGGTTCATTGCCGGTTCGCTGATCGCGCGGTCGAAGCCGACTTTTTCACCGTGCAGCACCAGCCCGAGCGATTCGGCGTGGGCTTCGAAAAACTTTTCGACGGAAATCGAGGCGACGGTTTTGACGCGGGGAGGCATGGCGGGGACTCAACCAGATCCGGCGGGACACGGCACGCGAAATCCCACACCGGGGTTGCGCGGCAGGGGGAACGTGCTAAAAGACGCGCCTACAACCATGCCAAATTACGACTACGAATGTGAAAAATGCGGGAAACGCTTCGAGGTGTTTCAAAGCATGAATGATCCGAAACTCACCGACTGCCCGGAGTCACTCTGCGAGGGCCAGGTGAAACGTCTGCTGGGAACCGGTGGCGGCATCATCTTCAAAGGCGCGGGCTTTTACCAAACCGACTACCGCTCGTCGTCCTATCAAGCCGGTGCCAAGGCGGAAGGCGCGGCCAGCGCACCACCGGCCGCCACGCCGGCCCCCGCCCCGGCGGCCAAGTCCGCCGAGTGATGCATTCTCACGCGAGGCTTTGCATCCGGGCAGGGCCGTGCTAATTCAGGCAGCTCATGGGCGAACCCACAAAATCCAAATCCGGCGGCGGATGCTTTTCCAAGCTTCTCATGCTCATCCTGCTGGCGGCCGCCTTTGGTCTCGGCGCGGCGATCTTTCATGCGATCAAGCCGCAGGATTTGACCGATCTTGCCGTCACCAAGCCACTGCCGGAGCGCGACCTGAAGGTGGTTTTGCAAAATTCCATCGACCGCGGTTACGAGCTCACGTTGTCGGAGGCCGAGCTCAACCAATGGCTCGCCCGCACGCTCGTCGCCAAGCAGGGTGGATTTCTCGAAGGAAAAGTGACCTTCGACCGCGTCTGGGTCCGCCTTGAGGATGGCCGCGCCGAGGTGATCATGGCGCGGGAATTCCTCGGCAAGCCATTCACGGTCTCTATGTATCTTCAGGTCGAGCAGGTCGAGGATCTGAAAGGACCGCTGCTCAACATCACCCCGAGCGGCGGACCTTACCACAAGGATTTCCCCCACCCACCGCGCGGCGGCCGCTTCGGTAAACTGGTGGTGCCGATGGGATTCCTCTATCTGGTCATGCCCGCATACGAAAAACTGCCTGCACTGTTTTCCGATGAAATCGACCTCGCGTTCACCAAGATGTCCCGGATCCGGATCGATAAAGGGAAGCTCGTGCTCGACCCGCGCGAGCCGCTCGGCCACGAGGGCATGCCCGGGACATTCTGATAGAAAATGATCGCTCGCCCGCTGCTTCTCGGATTGCTGTTCCCAGCGCTGACCCTCGCGCAGGAGGAAGCGCCGCGCGCGGTGCAAGTCGTGGAGCCTCCCACCTCGCTCATCCCCGAGAATCCGGACCGTGTGATCAGCCGCAGCGGGCAGTTCCGCATCACCGGGGGCGCGACACAGGACCGGGCGGCCATCGCCGTGCTCGCGGAGGAGGCGAAGGACGAGTTGCTCCGCCTCACCGAGGAAAAGGACGCATGGCTCGATTCGAAGGTCCCGATCTCCATCATCCTTCACGGGAAACCCGGTGACCCGCTGCCCATGCGGACGGTGGCCACGAATATCCAGGTCAGCGAGGCCGGCTACGAACTGCGGCTCGATGTCCACCTCAGCCGCGGTATCGAGCCCGAGCGGTTCAAGTTCGCCGCGACCTCCGCCCTGATCTACGAACGCGCCCTCCGCGGCCGCTCCAACAAGGAAACCGACACCCCGTTCCAGGTCCCGCCATGGCTCGTCGATGGCCTCCGCGAGGCGACGGCTTGGCGGCTCGACCAAAGCGACCGCCGGCTCTATCAGGCGTTGTTTAAAACCGGCGGGCTGTTCAAGACCGACGACCTCTTCGCGCTCAACGAGCGCGCCTTCGAGGATATCGATGCCGCCATGGGCGCCGCCTTCCGCGTCTCGTCCGGGTCCCTCGTGATGGCCCTGCTCCAGCAACCGCAGGGCAAGGAGGGTTTCCGGAAATTCCTGGCCGACGTCGCCGCCTTTGAAGGCGAGATGCCCGCCCTGCTGCGCAAACATTTCCCCGAGCTCAATCTATCAGAAACCAGCCTCTCCAAATGGTGGGCGCTCCAGCTCGCCCAGATCGGCGGCCAGAATCTAACTACCGACGTCCTCACCGTCGCCCAGACCGAGACCGCCCTTGGCGAGGCTCTGCGGCTGGATCTTCGCACCCCGGAAGGCATCGTCCAGCAAAAGGAGCTCAACGCCTGGCCCGAGGTCGCCGCACTCCCCGAGCCCGAACGCATCAAAGCAGTAAAGCTCGCCCAGGAGGCGCTCGTCCGCCTCAGCTACCGTTGTTTCCCGTCCTATAGGGCCATCCTCGCCGAGTATCAGCTCGTCCTCGGAGCGATCGCGAAAAACAAGACTCAGGATCTTGCCGCCCAGCTCACCGCCTTGGACGAACGCCGCACCACCATGACCGCCAAGGCCCAGCTCGCTCGCGACTACCTCGACTGGTTTGAAATCTCCCGCGCCGTCGAACCCAGCGCTACCTTCGACGACTACATCCGCCTCAAGGACCGTCTCAAGGCCAACCCCCACCACCGCACCGACGACCTGTCGAAATACCTCGACCGCATGGACGCCATTTTCAGCCGCAAGGGCGATCCCGGCCCGCAGCCCGCGTGGGAACCGCAACCCGCATTCGACGAACTGCCCCTCATCCCGCCCCTGCCGCGGTGAGTGGCGGGAATTCGACTGGAGGCGTCATCTGAACCGGGCTACGGTGGCGGCAGGTTCAGCCAAGTGGCTGTCCGGAGTTCGCGCTTTAGCGTGCTCTTCATTAAGACAAGCTGATGCTAGAAATCCGGACAGTTGCTAGACCGTCGTCGCGCGGTCTCCATTTCCGGCATTCAATTTCGGCAAACGGTGGAAGCGCTGGGACAACAGACGCCACCCTCGCCGCAATCATGGATCTGCTTGCCATCCGCCGGAAATCAGTCAGGAAAGGTTGATGATTAATCGCTCCTTCGGAATGGCCATCGTCGGAACGCTGCTGGTGGCAGGCGTTCCCGCGGATGCCCGCACCTGGACCAACGCTCTGGGCCGGACCTTCGAGGCGGATTTCGTGCGGTTGGACGGAGCCAACGTGATTTTCGTGCTCCCCGGCAGCCGGGCGTTTTCCACGCCGCTCGCGGACCTCAGCGCGGCGGACCAGATCGTGGTTAAGCAAGGGGCCGCCGCTCCGGCGGCTCCGCCGGCGGCGGCGGCATCGACCTTCAACCGGCCGTGGCCGCGCGAGGTCCGACTGGATGGGCCGGTCGTGTGCAAGGTGATTTCCGAAGACGCCAAGACCCGGCGGTTTGTTTATGAGAGCCCGGGCTATCGGTTCACCTGCGATGCGCGGGTGACCGACGACGCGTTGAGGAATTTTTCCGTGATGTTCGAGGCGATCCGCAAGTATGCGCAGAACATCCCGCTATCGATGGGCGGTGGCAAGGAACGGCAGGGGAAGCTCGACGTGCTTTTGTTCAGCTCCATGAGCGGGTATGTCCGGGCCGGCGGGCCGGCCGGGACCGCCGGCTGCTACACGCGGGGCGTCGTCCTGGTGCCGATGGATAGCCTCGGTCTCAAACAAGGCGGCACCGGCTTCAGCCTCGACACCGCGCGGCACAACATCGTGCTCGTCCACGAACTCGTCCATCAGCTCACGCCGGATGCCTACATGTCGCCCGGCGGGCTCGGCTGGTTCAGCGAGGGGCTGGCGGAATACATGGCCATCACACCCTACAACTGGGGCTATTTCAGACCCGACATCCACGGCAATCTCGTGAAATCCTACGTCACCACCCGCGGCGGCAATGGTCTCGACGGGCGGGCCTTGGGAACGAATATCTCAGCTCCCCGCCTGAAGGATTTCATGCTGATGCCCTACAGCCGGTTCATGGGCGATAACGGCAACTACAACTACGGCCTCGGCCTGCTGCTGACCCATTATTTCTTCCACATGGAAGGCGGCGGCAAAGCCCAGCGGATCACCCGGTTCCTCAAAGGGCTGCAAGCCGGCCAACGCGGGGAAGCGTCGCTCGCCCCCTTGTTAGGCGGTGGCAGCTATGAGAAATTGGAAGGTGAAATCACCGCCGCCTGGGCCCGCTTGGGCGTGGAGATCCGCTTCGGCGGATGAGATTTCCAGACCCCGGTTCGTTAGGGATTGCGGGTGATCCTCAACCGATAGAAACGGCTTGGGTCGGTGCTCGGATGGCTGAGGGCCACCGTGACGAAATCGTCGGCAGGGAGACTGGAGATTTGGCCGGGGCCGAGAGGTTGCCAATTCGCGAGCGTGGTGGCGGTGTCGAGGATGCAGGTTAGATCCGGGCGACCGTTGGCAAGACGCCACGAGAGTTGGTGGCCGGCCGGATCGAAGGTGACCGAGGCCGGAGGACTTGGCTGCGTGGGATGCGAATCGATGGCGTATTCGTGGAGATTGGTCAGGCCGTCGCCATCCGCGTCGGCGGTGCCGGGACCGGTGAGTCCGTGGCCCGCGGCCCAGGCCGGGTAGCTGAGTGGCCGGGTGGACGAGGCTAGCAGCCGAAGATAGGCGGCCTGATAGTAGATCGCGGGTTCGGTGATTTGCCACGAGTTCTGCGGCCAGGAGGTGTTCCAATCGAGATAGGATTTCTGGACCGGTTGGTTCATGGGCGGCACGAGCGGGGGACCGGCGTAGGAACCGTCCGGGGCGAAGCTTGGATTGACTCCGCCGGTTAGGTAGCCCGGTGGCGGGCCTTTGGGCGAGGTGCTGGCGTTGTCGTAAACCGTGCCATCGCCAAACCAGCCGTGATACATCTCGTTGCAGGATTTCTCCGCGCCGTAGGCATTCATGTTGGTGAGGAAAACGAGGCCGAGCGGGTTGGTGCCGTGGAGATAGTGGAGGAAGCCCTCGGCGGCGGCGCGGTAGTTGGCGGCGTTCGCGGGGTCGAGATTGTAGGTGAGTTGGGCTTGGAAGATGAGCCCTTGGTGGGATTTGTTCTGGTTGCTGCCCCAGGTGTAATCGCCGTCTTTCAGATAGGCGCGGTAGGCATCCGCCTGGCCGGTGAATGCGGGCAGGAACTCGCTGCCGCCCATGCTGGCTTGATTGCGGCTGCGGATGTCATTCTTCACCGCAGTGGTGGCACCGGGCAGCGAGGAGTATTCCAACAGCGCGTCCTGCACCGGCGTTTCATACGGATAGAAATACCACCATTGGATGGGTTGGGCGTTGGTGTAATTGGCATCGACGTAAGTGCGATAAGCCGCGGTGCCGGTGGCGGAATAGAGATGGATGGCAGCGGTTAGCTTCAACGACTGGCGTCCGTAATCGTCCACTTCGGGATTGGCGCTCGAGAAGCCGGTATTGGAATAAATGACGGCGGGATTCGCATCCGCCCAGGTCCACGCGAGGATGGCGCGGTCCAGCAGATCGGTGGCTTCCGCCGCGAGTCCCGCAGTGGCATAAACCTTGGCGGCATGGGCGAAGACTGCGGCGACTGTTAGCGTGGACGATGTACTGGCCGCGCCGTAGCGGCGGGCGGCGGTATCGGCGCTGGCCGGCGATGCGGCTTCGAAACCGGTGACGCTGACCTTGCTGAGAACCGAACCGTCCGGCAGTTGCATCCGCTTCAACCAATCGAGCTCCCACTGGATTTCATCGAGCAGGTCCGGGCGGCCGTTGCCGGATTCCGGGATGCCGGTGTCGTCGGTCCAGAGTGCCGGATTGTGCCGCCAGGCGAAGAGCAGGTTGTGGAGCGTGGAGTGGGTGAAATTGACATACTTGTTGAAATCGCCGGCGTCGAACCAGCCGCCGGATAGATTTTTCGCGAGGCTGGCGTTGCCGGGACTCGTGACGAGCCGGCAGTTGGTGTCCTGGTTCGCGCCGAGGTGGCTGGCGGCGTCCGTCCAACGGGCGTCCGCGTGAGGGACGGATTTTGCGAAGCCGCTGCGCTGATAGAAAAACACGCGGGCGGCGTGCCTGAGTGGAATCCGATAGACGTCGTCGCGGATGTCGAAGCGGTGCGAGCGGACGTTGTTCGCGGCATCGTAAAGGTAGTAGGAACCCCACGCGGTCACGGCGGAGAAATCGAACCATTTGACGAGGTTTCCAGACTGGGCATGGACGGAGCCACCCCCCCACGCGGTGGGCGCGGCGGTAAGGACGATGGCGTCGGTTTGCCAATTCCGCACCTGGAGGGTCGCGCCGGGTGTGTAGGCGAGCGCCGAGTCGTAGCCGGTTTGAGGGTCGGCAAGGACCGCGATCTTGCGGGAGTCGGGAAGGTAGCCGAATTGGTCGAGCTGGATGAGCGGTTGCACCGGTGCGGTCGGAACCGCTTGGGCGACGGCGGAAAGCAAGGCGAGCAGCAGGAGATGGGTTTTCATGGCGGGCGGACGTTCAGTGGCGGGCGGTGATATCGGGCGGCCCGTCGGGCTTGAAGAACGTGTTCCCGGATTCGAAACTTGCGACGGACCTGCATTCCGCTGTGGTCAGCTTCACGGATACGGTCCAACCACTCATCCAAAGCGGTGTGGCGCTATCGCTTCCACCGGAGTCCACGCCTTGGCCCGCCACATGCAAAAGGCCACGGACGTTGACGTCCGTGGCCTTTTCATAACAACCGCGGCTGGCGGTCAGATCATGCCTTCGATGAGCTTCTCCAGCTTCACGATGTCCGCCGAGAACGCGCGGATGCCGTGGGCGGTCTTCTCGGTCGCCATCGCGTCCTCGTTGAGGAGGAAGCGGAACTGGCTCTCGTTGAGCGAGATTTTCTCGTGATCGCTGGCGGCGGCTTCCTCGGCCGTGAGGCGCGGGGTCACCGGTTCGTCGGAAGCCTGCAGCTCGCCTAACAAGCCTGGGCTGATGGTGAGCAGGTCGCAACCGGCGAGCGCGAGGATTTCGCCCTTGTTGCGGAACGACGCACCCATGACCTGGGTCTTGTAGCCGAACTTCTTGTAGTAATTGTAAATCGAGCGGACGGAAATCACGCCGGGATCCTCGTCGCCTTGGAAATCCTTGCCGGTTTCCTTCTTGTGCCAGTCGAGGATGCGGCCGACGAACGGCGAGATCAGGCGCACGCCGGCTTCCGCACAGGCGACGGCCTGGGCAAAGGAGAACAGCAGCGTCAGGTTGCAATGGATGCCTTCCTTCGCCAGCGCTTCCGCAGCCTTGATGCCTTCCCAAGTGGAGGCGATCTTGATGAGAATCCGCTCGCGCGAATGGCCTTCCGCCTCGTAGGCAGCGATGAGTTGGTGCGCCTTGGCGATGGTCGCCGCGGTGTCGAACGACAGGCGGGCATCGACTTCCGTCGAGACGCGGCCGGGGACGATCTTGAGGATTTCCAGGCCGAAGAGGATCAGGATCCGGTCAAGGATCGCTTCGGTCAGGGCGGGGCCGGTGACGCCGGTTTTTTTGACTTCCGCCACGGCTTGCTCGACGAGGTGGAGATATTCCGGCTTGCCGGCGGCTTGGAGGATCAGCGAGGGATTGGTCGTCGCGTCCTGCGGCTGGTAGGTTTTCATCGACTCGAAATCGCCGGTATCGGCGACGACAGTCGTGAATTGCTTCAATTGATCGAGTTGATTCAGGCTCATGATGGGACTGAGGTAATCGCCCCGCCGCCGGATGGGAAGATGAAAAGCCCCCCCGAACGGGGTATTCCATGAATCCCACTTGAGACGGGGATGAATCCTCTTGAGAGTGAACGCCCCCGCCGATGCGGCGGCTCAAATCTTCGCTGTGGGTTTGCGCATCATCCACCGGATGATGGAAAGGGCGACCAGCAATATGGCAGCCACTACGATCCATGATATTCGCCTCCCTCCGTCCCTGGATTCGGACTCTTGTGGGTTTCTCTGAGCTGGGGTCTTGCGCGATTCGCGGTCCTGCCGGGTGATGGCCGGTGCCTTCGGATCGAGCGACTTCGCCGGATGTTCGATCAACCCGCCGTGATGCCATGTGAGTTCGACGAAGTCCAGGTTGCGCAGTTTGGGCTGGACGATCCGCTTTGACCACGCCTCGAAAGACTCGGAGAGTTCCCATGACGGGCCGAACTTGGGGGTATTTCGTATGGGATCCGGAGGGGGGGCAGCTGACGGTGCCGGGGCCTCGCCCATCTCGGGCTGGATATAGATGATCTCCTGGGGTAGCGGCTTGACTTTATCCCACTCTTCGGCATTGAGAGCGCTTTCATTGAGCAACCACCACTGGATCAAATATCTCGATTCGTCGGGCAAGGCATGATAGCCCCGTCCGGTGTATATCGATCTTAAGCAATCTCTCGTGGCACCTGTAAATTCAGAAGAATTGGCAAGCACTTCCGACACGACCTCCGTAGCCACGGTCCTTACCGTACCCACGATACCGGTATCGCTTCGGGGATATTTATCTCCGTAATATTGAAGACTGCCATGTGCAACATCTTCCAGTAGGTAGGGAACCATGAACAGGGAGTTGCTTCCCCGCAATATTACTTCGGCTCTTGGATTGCCCTGTTTAAGAGAATAAATCAGCCTGAGTATTGTCTTCAGATCGTTTTTCTTTATCAATAATTTGGCAGCCTCATGTTGATCGGAAACATCTCCCCAAGTCATGATGGCACGCAAGTCCTTCACTGGAATCGCCTGCGATTCTTCGTATGAGAGATTGGGTGGAAGCGATTTGGACGTGCCTGATACATCCTCATTTTCAAAAGGAGGAAACGTGAATTGATTGGATTCATCTGCGGCGGAGATCGCCGTAGCTAAACCGATAAGGAAACAAACAAATATTCTCATGTCATTATTTTTTAGTGTCCATATCTAGATTTAGCCGCCTCAGTGTTAGCGGTCTTCCAATCCTGTTGCCTGATCCACCGAGAACCGCCGGTCCCAGGGTTCATGAGTGGCACCGCTCTATTCGGTCCGAGCGCTTCCATTTCTTCGTGGTGGTCACCGTCACGCGTTTTTTTTGATGTTAGTTTTAAAGAATGGCCCACTTCGTGGCTGTAAACATCTTTTGAGGTGGTTCCTTCGACAATCGCCCAGTCTTTTCCGTAAGGAGCTAAGCCGACGCAATTATCCATATTTGCAGGATCAGAACTCGGAATAAAATTATGAGAAATAACATTGTTGACAATGAATATTTTCAAATGCGGGGCGGTCCCGGCCTTGGTCGCCAAACGATCGGTGTAGTTGGTTGCCGTTCCAGGAATCCTCGTTTCCGTGACACTCCCGTTTCGCGATGCTCATCGGAAGATCCGGAGGAGGTCAAGGTACCAAATCGGCATTATTCCGCGGGATTCCATCAGGGGCGTCGATGTCGATAGATGCCCGATTCACAAATATTGATGGCAGGATCGGGTGTCACCGGCCGCTGAGTTTCGTAGCAGTGGCGGCTTCGGCGGTGTTGAGGAAACGGAGCCGGGTGGGCGAGACGCGGACGACCGCGAGGTGGCGGCTATCAGAAGTTTCGTTTTCGACGGGGGCCGTTAGGACAGCGGTTTTTGTGAGGGCGATGACTTGGAGGCGATCCACGGCTTCGGCGGAATCGAGTTCGATGTCCCAGACGACGGCGGCGGAGGCTTCGCCGTCGGGGAAAAGGCTGTATCGGTCGTTTTTCCAAGTGGCGGCGAGCTCGGACGCGGCAGCGGCATCGCCATGGGATTTCAACCAGAGCAGGAGTCCGAGTTGGCCGGCGGATTCCGTTAGGAAGGGTTCGCCGGGGGTGGCGGGCAGCTCGAGGGCGTTGGGGGCGGCGGGTTCGCCGGGGCGGAAGATTTCCCGGGTGGTTTGCGGCGGGTTGCGGAAGGCGGCTTGCAGCGGTTCGTTTCCCCGGACGTGGAGCGAATCCGCGTAGCCCTTGCCTTCGATGGCAGGGAAGCTGGCGAGTCCCTGGAGGAACGGTGAGAGGCTGGCGAGGAGTTGCTTGAGGGCCTGGTTTTCCCGCATGGGCATGAAGCCATCGGTGCGGGCCTTTTCCGCGAGGAAGCGGGCCTCGGCTCCGACCGCCATGCCGTGGTGAAGCGCCTCGCGGGCGCGGGCCGCATCGTCGCCCGGATAGTCCGGGGTGGGGAGGAAGTGCTGGTGAAACAGCATCCTGGTTAGAAGGCCCACGAGCGTTGCCTGGTCGGGGATGTTTTTCAGGTCGGCCTTGTCCAGCATCCAGCCCTCGCCGCCGGCCTCGTCGAACCAACCGTTAGCATCCACCGAGCGGACAGCGGTGAGCTGGGTGAGCAGGTCGTCAGCGGGGCGCAACCAGCCGATGAGCCGGTAGGACTCCTGGCGGTCATCAATGCCGGATGGTCCCAGTTGGCTCTCGATGGCGGCCGCGATCCGGTCGCGGAGTGCCTCCCCGGTGGTCCGGTGGATGACGGGGTTTGATTGGAAAACCAGTCCGGATTCCCGCTCGACGCGGTCGATGAATTCCCGCGGTACGGAGAGCTCGCCACCGCCGCGGGCGAGCGAGCGGAGTGATTCGTTTTCGTGGCGGAGGCTCGCGATTTCCTCGCCGGCGGTGCGCAACTGGGTTTCGAGTTCCGTCAGATCCGCCGGGGCGCGGGTGGACTTCCAATACAGTCCCTGGAGGATTCCGGCGGCCCCGATGGCCCCTCCGAGGAGCCAGGGCAGGATGGTCTGGGGTGAAGGCATGGCTATTTCCTCATGAAAGTTTCCTCCCGCGGCGGCTCGGCGGCAATCACGTTCTCGACCGTCAGCACCGGTTGGAGCGCGCCCGCCTCCAGCGGGAAACGCATTGTTCCCGAGACCTTGACCCAACTGTTTTCAAGAAACTCCGGGGGCTGCTGGTCGAACTCGAGAATGATGGGGATCGCCCGGCTGTCCGCCGCGCAGCAGGTCATGAAGAGCCGATAGAGGCGCTTCCTCGTTCCGTTAGGGTTGCGGTTTTTCTCGGTCATCCAGCGGCCTTCGGTGGCCACCTTTTGGCCGTCGATCACGGCTTGCAGCTCGCGGTCTCCGGTCGCGAAATACAGCTCCAGCAGGTTGAATTCGAGAAACCCATCCGGAGTCGTGCGGCGGTTTTTGTTGATGTCCTCCTTCGAGGAGGCGGCGAATGGCGATGCGATGTTAGTCGGCGTGTCGTAGAGTCCCTTCCGCGAGAGCGCGGCAATGGAATACCGGTCCTTCGTCCACGCCACCGAGAGGGCCACCGGCACGATCATCAGCGCGAACACCACGAGCGGATGCATGTCGCCGCTTTCGTGATCGTGCGGCTCGTCTCCGCCGCCGTGGTCGTGGCCGCAATCCGCCGGCTGACCGGCGGTTAGAAGGTGGAACAAACCCAGTACCGCGAGCCCGAGCCCGCCAGCCAGCGCGAGCGACCGGAAGTCCGTGGCCAGATAGGTGATGATGCGCCCGCTGCCGTAGAAATAGAGCAGCACCGCGCTCCAGACGAGGACCGCCAGGGAATGGATGATGCGGCGGGTCCGGGGTTTCATTTCGCTTGGATGACGAATTGCTGCAGGAGGATGGAAATGCCGCCGATTGCTAGAAACAGCCCGGCGGCCAGCCAGAGGATGAAGCGCTTCCGCAGCACCGTCTGATAGAGAAACAGCAGCTTCAGATCCATCATCGGCCCGAAGGTGAGGAACGCGAGTTTCGCGCCCCAAGAGAATTTCGCCAGGGTCGCCGCGATGAAGGCGTCCGAGGTGCTGCACAGACTCAGGACGAAGGCCAGCGCCATCAGCGCCGCGGGAGCCGCGGCGGGTTTTTCCGCAAGGCTGTCGAGCCAAGCCGCACCGGGTACGATGCCGGTGTTGAACAGGGCTGTTAGCGAGACGCCGATGGCGAAATAGGCACCCACCTCCACGAAATCCTTCGTCGCGGAGCGGAATGCCGCCACCAGTTTCTGCCCGCCGTCCGGAGCAGGGTGATGGTGATCGTGTTCGCGATGATCGTGACCGCAGCAGCCGCCATGGTCGTGGCCGCAGTCCGCGTGATGATGATCATGCGCTTTCGCCGCCCCGTCCTTTTCAATGCTGTCCACCAGTCCCGCCTTAAGCACTGCGGCGAGAGGAAGCCGCAGCACGACGAAGCCCACCGCCACCGCGATCAGGAAACCTAGCAGCAGTCGCGAGCTTGTCATCATCGCTGCGTCCTGTCCTTGGAATGCCTTCCAGGTGCTCAGCGCCGTGATCGGATTCACGATCGGTGCCGCCAGCATGTAAGTCAGCGCGCAGGACACCGGCAGGCCCTTTTTCACCAGCCGCCGGATCACCGGCACCACCGCACATTCGCAGACCGGGAACACCGCCCCCAGCAAGCCCGCCATCATCACCGCGCCGTAGCGGTTGCGCGGCAGGAACCGGTCCATCGCCCCGGCCGGCAGGTAAACATCGATGAACCCGCTGATCAAGGTTCCCAACAGGATGAACGGAGCGCCCTCGAAGAGGATGCTCAGGAAGGCGAGCGCAAAGTCCTGCTGCGAATCGGGCGACATCCCGCTGAGCAAACCCGGCCAGGATCATCCTGTCAACGGGGTGTCAGGAAGAGGGGCGGGCGCATCAAAGTCAAACGAGGCTGACTGACAAATGGCAGGGACCGTTCTCCGCAACGGTCCAGCGAATGGATGGAGAATGAAGCTGCCCATGAAACGCTTGAGAATCCATCCATGGCCGGTCATTAGCTTCACATTCTCGCGGACCGCCCGGAGGTCGATCCCTGCCTTCGCGCATTTTTCAGACGGTCTTCCCTACTTCAACCGGTGGTGAAACCGCTTGAAGGTGAAGGCTCCCACCGCCGCACCTAACACGTCGGCCAGCAGATCCGAGGGATCATTGCCAGTGCGGCCCGGCGTGAACGACTGATGCCACTCGTCCAACGCGCCGATCAGCCCGATGACGACAATCGCGACCGGGAGGATGATCCACCAGTTAGGGCGATCCGGAGCGCGGCGGTATAGGTAGGCGCACAGCAATCCGCTGCCGCCGAAAAAATAACCGAAGTGCGCGACCTTGTCGAAATGGGGGAACGGCGGCGGGTGATCCCCGGGTTGTGACGATCCGGACAGCAGCCAAAGGACGCCGAACCAAACCAGGAAACCGGCGAGCCAGAATTTCGGACTCCGCACGAGCCGCGTCATGCTCAGAGCTTGCGCATTTCATCCTCCAGCCGCTCCGCCAGCCACTGCTTCATCATCGACTGATAGTTGAGGAAGCGCGAGCGGGCGATGCGTTTGATCCGGGACAGCATCCGCGGATCGAAGCGGAGGGTGATGGTGGTGGACTCGCGCGAGTCCGCTTCGTGGACGGAAGCTGCCATCAACCGGCCATCCAGTTCGTGGCCTTCCCAAAAACGGGCTTCAGCGGCCTCATCGGCAAAGTCAGGGATATCGGTCCAGCGGGTGACGGAGTTCATGTTGCGATAAGAGGGGAAATCAGCGGAATTCCGCGTATTTGCGGTCGTAGAACTTCTGTTCGGCCTCCGACATCTCGCGGGCTGCAACGACTCGGGTGATTTTGCCGTCCGTCCAGAACGAGAAAAACAAATACCGGTCCGACACCGTGCGGCCGAGTGCGTAGTATCGGGAAGCTCCGTCGGCACGCTCGTTGTCAGGCAGGAAGCGGACGGAAAAAGGATCCTCGAAAGCTTCCTCAAGCTCACGGGGTTTGATGTTGCGAAGGTCGAATTGAACGTCGAGGAGGTCGAGTTCCATGGCGGGAGTTTGCGGATGAGAGGGGAAAGTGCAACAACGAGTTTGGCGGAAGTGCCGCCGGTGGGTTGGCACGTGTTTGCCCCCCATTGCCTGCCGGGAAATTCCGGTCACCCGGTGCGGGTTCAGGACTCGGTGGCGGGCACCAGCAAGCCGTGGCGGATGAGTTCGCGGACCAAGCCGGCGACCTGTGGCGCGAGCTCGGGTTTGTTGGCGAAGTGCGGGGTGGCCCGCAGCTCGGCGACCATCGCGGCGGGCGGTTTGCCTTCACGGCAGATCGCTAACAAGCGAAGCAGGAACTCGTCGATTTGGCCGTCGTAGCTGAGCTTGCCGGGGCTGATGAGCCGGATCGTTTGGGCCGCCCAGCCTTTGTCCAGGACCATGTCGGTCTCGGCGTGGATCCCATTGACCACGGCATGGCATCCGTTCAGCAAGCGCTCGTCGTCCGGTTGATGGCGGGCCAGCCAGGCTTCGCCTTCGACAACGCGTCGGACTTCGGCACCGGCCGTGGGTTCGTATTTTTCGATGCAGCGGGTTTCGGCGCGGGTCCACGGTGGTCCCTGGCAGCGGTGGATCGCAAGAAATCCGTAGTGAATCCGGCGGGCACCGATCTCCGCGAGGTAGGTAACCCAGCGGTCGAGTGTTTCGGATGATGGCGTCCGACCTCGGCTGGAATCCCGCAGCCAGCGGGTGGCGTAATCCGCCGGATTTTGCGTCATGCTGCGCAGCAACCAGCCGCCGCAACCGCTGCCTTCCAGCCAATCGAGCGGGCGAGTGGAGGATTTTTCATCGCCGTCGTCGTACCAGTTCAGGAGCATCAGGCCAATGCCGTTAGGGGCGAGAAATTCGGGCATCCGGCGTGCGAGGTGCTCGCAGAATGAATCGCCGCTGAGGCCGGAATCGCGGAACGTGAAGGTCGTTTCTGGCGAAATCACGAATGGCGGATTGGCGATGATGATGTCGAACTGACGGCCCTCCACAGGCGCAAACAAATTGCCTTCGAGAAATTCAATAGGCGCACATCCTGCAATCCGGGAGTTGAACCGCGCGAAGCCGAGAGCGCGCGAGTTGATGTCGGCCGCGGTGACGACACAGCCTGATTCGGCCAAGCGGATCGCGCCCCAGCCAGCCCCGGTGCAGAGGTCGAGCGCCGTCGCGCCGGTCCGCCCGGGCGCGAGGGCGGCAATCATCCGGGTGCTCTGGCCGATGCCCATCGTGTAGTCCGTCCGGTTGGAAAGCAGCGCAGCGGCATGGTCGTAAGCGAACCAACCGCCTTCTTCGGTAGCCAGATGGGCAACGCAGCGGACCAGATCGTTGCCGAGCGGTTCGATGAGACCGAGCGTCACCAAGCCATGAAGTTGCTCGCCGAAAAGCAGCAAGGCTTCCCGTCCGGTGACCGGTTCACCGGCATCGAACAGCCGGTAGGCGATGGCAACCGGGGAGTCCGGGAAAGTCCGGCTGACGACCGTAGTCCGCGTGAAGGGATCGGGCAACGTCTTGATCCCGAGGTTCTCCGCGGTTTTGGCGGTGTAACCCGCCCGTTTCAGGGTGGCCAGAAAGGGCGCGGGATCCCACAGGCCAAGGGCTTTTTCAGAAAACATCGGATCCGTTAGGGCAGGGTTTTGGAAACCCGGAAAAAGCCGGCATGCAAAGTCCGGGGGACCGCGTAGGTTGTTTCCCCGGAGGTCGCGGTGACGCTGGCAACCGGCGAAAACGCCGTGCCGAGGTCTTGACTGTATTCGATCTGATATTCCTCACCCGCAACGCTGGGCCACTTGAGGTGGAGGTCGCCGGTGTCCGGAGTGGCAACGCTGGCGATCGCAGTGAAGAACGAGGTGGGATCACTCGGATGGGTCCCCAAGCGGTATTCCACGGTGTCCGGCACTCCGTCATTGTCGGAGTCCAGGTTCAGATTGCTCACCGCGCCGTTCAATCCGACGGATTGTTCGTAAGCATCCGGCAGTCCATCGCTGTCGGTGTCCGGGGAAACAATGGTGGTGGTTGCGTATGGCGGTGCTCCTCCGGGAAACACCCGGTAGGTGAATACCAGGCTCTTCCATTTCAAGGTCAGATCTTCTGTGGCACCGCCACTGGCGTCGGAACTGCTGCTGTAGGCACTGACGATCACTTCCTTGAAGGTGAGTTCCCAGTAATTGACGGGCTTGCCTTGCACGGTTTTCGCAACGTCGAGTTTGACCTCGGTGAAATGTTTGCCTTTGGCGCAGGCATCCATCAGCAGTGGACTCGCCTTGTCCACCTTGCGATGAAGGATCAATTTTGCGCCGCCCGCATCGTGGGTGGAAGATAGCGTTTCGACGGCGGCCCAGCCTTCGTGGCCGACATCGGTGGATTCGCCGGGGGCCTCGGTTCCGAAATCGAGCCACCCTTGGACGCCTGCCCGGGCGTGGGGGGCGACCAGCATCAGCGCCCCGCCCATGAGAGCCGGTAGGTATTTCATGGTGGTGGGAAGTTCAGTTGGCGGGCGGGGGAGTCGCATCGGTTTCAACGCTGATCACTTCGTTGTCCGGGGCGATGTAGTCCCATTGGATCTTCGTGAAGTTCAAACTCAGCGAAGCGGTCAACGGCTCGTCGGCAGGCGTTCCGGCGGGAGGTCGCGGGGGGCTGCTGCTTTTATACGAAGACACCAGAACGTCTGATAGGGTGATCACATAATAGTCGGTGGTCTCTCCGGTTTCTCCGTCCGTTCTCGTCACCGTGAATTTAATTGATGGGATGTGCTGGCCGGTGGCGCAGGCGAGCATCAATTTCGGACTCGCCTTGTCCACCTTCATGGTGAAATGCATGTCTTGGAAAGTTGCTTTGCCCGCTCCCCCACCGCTGCCTGCGGCGTTGGAGTTGGTCACTCCCCAACTGAAACTCTGGAGCTCGATCCAGTCCTTGTGCTTTTCATCCGTGGATTCCCCCTTGATGCCCTCGAATTTGATGTGAAAGTCCCCGGCACCGAAAGTGTTGGAAACAGTGAGGATGGTGACCGGTGCCACCAGAGCTAGAGTCTTGGACAATGTAGGGCTTAATTTCATGGCTGATTGAAAAACTAGTATAACTCGCGGAGTTAAGTCAATCTCGTTTATCGGGTGGAAATATCTAATTTCGAGGGACTTGGGATTGCTAACGGGACAACGTCCGAATGAGTTGCCGGGCCTCATGGAAGTCCGGGCGGAGTTGGGCCGCACGGGCGGCGGCGGCGAGAGCTTCGTTTTTCTGACCGAGTCGGGCGTGGATGGTCGCCCGGGCATAGGGAATCGCGGCGTCGCTGGGGTCGGCGGCTTCGCCTAGGCGCAGCGCGGCAATGGCTTCGCGGGATTGGTTCATGCCGCTGCGGGCGAGACCTAGGTTGTACCAGGCGCGGGCGTAGCCTGGATCGAGTTGGACGGTTTTCTCCAACGCCGAGACGGCCTCTGCGGCGGAACCAAGTTCGCTGAGCGCGAGCGCGAGCTTGTAGTGATAGTCGGCGTTTTCGGGATCGAGACGGACGGCTTCGCGAAGTGAACTAACCGCGCCCCGTGAATCTCCGTTGGTGCTGAGAAGGATCGCGAGATCGTGATGAAAGGGTGGCGAATTCGGGTCCCATCCGATGGCCTTGCGCATCTGGCGGATGGCGGCCGCGTTGTCGCCGCGGAGCATGGCGAACTGCGCGAGCTGCATGCGGCCGGTCGGCTGGTCGGCGTTGAGGTCGAGCATGTGGACCAG
>JBGSOI010000231.1:0-6654 GCA_041739215.1 Akkermansiaceae bacterium | reverse complement strand
GTTTGGAGATCGTTGAAATAACGGGCGATGGCACCGACATTCTTGTCGATGGACCACTCGTTATCATTGAGCACCACGATGAATTTCCGGGTGGTTTCCGCAATGTTGTTGAGGGCTTCCAGCGTGGGGCCGCAGGTAAATGCTGCATCGCCGGCCACGGCGACGACGTGGTTGTCACCACCCGCCAGATCGCGGGCGGCGGCCATCCCGAGCGCGGCTGATAGAGCGGTGCCGGCGTGGCCCGCGCCGTAGGAATCGTGCTCGGACTCGCTGCGCAAAAGGAAACCGTTGAGGCCCTTATAAGTCCGGATCGTGTGAATCTGCGCAGCCCGCCCGGTGAGCATCTTGTGGACGTAGCCTTGGTGGGAAACGTCGAACACGAACTTGTCCTCCGGCGTGGAGAAAACCCGGTGCATCGCCACGGTCAGCTCGACGACGCCGAGATTCGGCCCGAGATGGCCGCCGGTTTTTGACAGCCGGTCGATGAGTGTGTGGCGGATCTCGGCGGCGAGCTTGGGCAAGTCCTCGTCGGCGAGTTTCTTGACATCGCCGGGTGAATGAATCGTGGAGAGCAGCGGGCCGAGGGCCGGTGGCTTAGAAGAGGCGGATGTCATTAGCGTCGTCGTCGTCGGAATCCTCCGGAGGATCGGTCGGGTTGGGGAGTTCGCGAGCCTCCCCTGATTTCGCATCGGCATCCAGCGCAATCTCGTTCAGGTTGCGCAGGGTGATGAGCTCGATCCGGCCGCGGGCGGATTGGAGGATGGCCTCGCAGCGGGTTAACAGCGAGGTGCCTTTTTCGTAATTCGCCACCAGATCTTCCAGCGACAGATGTTCGTGCTCCATCGACTCGACGATTGCTTCCAGGCTGCCCAGCGCATCCTCAAATGTCAGCGGTGGTGAGGTTTCCGGATCTTCGCTGGATTTGCGGCGTGCCATGGCTAGTTTCCGGCCCCCGCGTTGGTGTTGACGATCGCCCGATCACTGTAGAATGCCATGTCCCAATATCCGATGAGCGACTTCCGATATGGATAGCGTTTGGCGATTCCTTCGATCCGCTGATCCTTGTCGAAAATCGTAAATCCGTCCCGCGGAAATTGCGCATTGGGTCGCGAGGCCATGGTCGCACGGGACACACTGCCATCCATCACCAGCGAAGTGAAATCCTTATACATGGCAGCCACTTCCGACAGCGGTGCGGACCCATACGAAGATGGTGAAATGACAACGCCAGCGACCGGCGTTTGGAGGTCTGCGGCGAGGGTTTCGAGTTTCTCAAAGCCAGCGCGGGTCGGTGGCAGCCAAATGGCCACCCGGTCGGAATACCAAGCGACGGCCCACGGTTGGTCGGAGAATACGACCTGCTTCGTCGGATCGACCAGGCCTTGAAGGCCCACGGACTTGCTGTTGAGAGGATTGGCATGGTAGGGCGGCCAATTCGGAATGCCGCCTCGGTCACGCCAGTGCAAACCCACCCGGACCTTCATCGGCAGCGACAAGACCAGTGGCAGCGCGCAAATGCCGATAATCACGATGTGGTGGACGTTTTGCAGCATCGGCGTGCTCGCGACGAAATCGAGCCGGCTCCAGAGGATTGAAATAAACGCCAGCCCGTAAGCCGTCATGATCGGCGCGAACAGCAGGTGCATCTGGTTCGGGTCCAGCGCTTCTTTGGTTATCCCGAAAAACGCCATTCCCAGCGCCGCCATGATCCACATCAGCAGGATCGCCCAACGGAAATTGGCGATCGAGGCCCGCTTGAACGGATGCAGCAGGGCGAGGAAAAACAGCGGCGCGATCACGATGGCACCCAGGAACGGAATGAT
Source organism: Akkermansiaceae bacterium (assembly GCA_041739215.1). Taxonomy (GTDB): domain Bacteria; phylum Verrucomicrobiota; class Verrucomicrobiia; order Verrucomicrobiales; family Akkermansiaceae; genus Luteolibacter. Next base: position 4,831 of record JBGSOI010000231.1, on the reverse strand, counting down.
GTCGGTGGTCTGCAACAAGGTGGTACGCAGGATTTTCGAGATCAGTCCTTCCAGCACCAGTGGCTCCGCTTGCAGGTCGGTGGTCCGCATCACGCCGGCTTCCGAACCGCTGCCCAAGCCTTTGTAGAGGGTAAGAAATGCCGTTCCGAAAGGCGAACCCGAGATGCTCTGGTTTCGAATCATCACCAGGCTCGCGGGGATCAGGATCATCACCAGGATCGAGAGGCCGATGAACCCGCGCGGGCGGAACGCTATTGCTGCGAAAATGATGTAGCCCAGAGCGATCCACACCGTGAGCCAGTGGGTCAGCGCCAGCAGGGTGAAAAATACTCCGGCAATGACCGCCGGGGCGAACGCAATCCGGCCTTCCGCCGCGGCCTCCACCGCCCGATAGACGAAATAGATCCCGCAGGAAAACAACAGCAGCATCAGCATTTGCGGCAGCCCGCTCAGTGAGAAGTTCCAGAACGTCTCGCAAAACAGCATCAGGATCGCACACACTCCCGCGATCTTGGCGTCGAAGATCCGCGAGATCAGCAGGTAATTGACCCCGATCGCCATCAGGAAAAACAGCGTGGAGACCGTGGCGATCACCCGGTCCAGCGGGAAGATCCATTCGTTGGCGGTCATCTGCCATTTTTCCGGATCGTCCGCGCCGACGAGCTTGAGCACCGCCGCGTTGAGCAGCGGATTGAGCGGCGAGTGATAGGTATCCTCGAAGCCGAAAAACGACACCGAGCCACCTCCTGCTTGCTGTGCCTGCAAGTAAGCGACCGGTCGGACCACCTTGGTCGTGAATCCTTTGCCACGGGCGATTTCCCGCGAGATCTGCGCTTGGTCCATACCCTGCGGCGCGTTCAGGCCGCGGAACAAGACGAACAGATTTCCCAGAGTGAGGATGAGCAGGATGAGAAGAAACAGACTGCGGCGGATGATGATGCCGGTGTCGAGCTGGGAGGAATGGTTACTCATGAAAAGGTGTGGATGAAGGCAGACGGAGATTTCAAAGACCGAGCTCTTTCAGCTTTCGCTGGAGGGTTCTGCGGCTGACCCCAAGCAAATCCGCCGCGTGGGTGCGGTTGCCACCCGAAAGGGAGAGCGCGGCCCGGATCGTTTTGGTTTCGAGCGCATGCAAGTTGAATTCCGCCGGACCATCAAGGGCCATTTTGGCGGCCGGCGGCGAATCCGGCAGCGCGGGGCCTTGGAAATGCAGGAATTGCGGCAGGTGGCGGGCCTCGATGACGGAATCGTTACTCATCACCACGCCGTGCTCGATGGCGGTCCGCAGCTCGCGCACGTTGCCCGGCCAGTTGTACCCAAGCAACAGCTGCATCGCCTCATCCGACAGCGGTTTGACCGGCCGGTCGTTCTCTTTTGCGAACTCCTGGAGAAAGCTGTTCGCCAGCAGCACGATGTCCTCCCGCCGGTGGCGCAGCGGCGGCATCTCGATCTTCACCACGTTCAACCGGAAATAGAGGTCTTCGCGGAATGTCCCTTTCGCCACCAGCTCCTTGAGGTTCTTGTTGGTCGCGGCAATGACCCTGACATCCACCTTGATCGGCGCGTTCGAGCCGACCCGTTCCAAGGTCCGCTCGGAAAGCACCCGCAGCAGCTTCACCTGGGTGGACGGGTCGATCTCGCCGATTTCATCGAGAAACAACGTCCCGCCGTCCGCCTGCTCGAAGCGGCCGATCCGGCGTTGCGCGGCACCGGTGAAAGCGCCCTTCTCATGCCCGAACAACTCGCTCTCCAACAGTTGCGGCGACAGCGCCGCGCAATGGACGATGACCATCTTCGCCGCCGGCCGGCCTGATAGATGGTGTAACGAATGCGCCACCACTTCCTTGCCGGTCCCCGACTCGCCTTCGATCAGGACTGTCGCCCGTGTCGGCGCGACCTGTTGGACCAGCTCGGTCACGCGATTGATCGCAGTCGACTTGCCGATCACCCGATCCAGCTTGTGGGTCTTCTTGACCTGTTGGACGAGCTGTTGGTTTTCCGTTTCCAAGTTGCGGCTGCGGAGCGCGCGCTTGAGCTGCATTTCCACCTCGTCGAGGTTGAGCGGTTTGGTCACGAAATGCCACGCCCCGCGGCGCATCGCCTCCACCGCGGTATCGACCGAGCCGTAGGCCGTCATCATGATCGCCACCGGCGGCTCGGGCATCGCCAGCGCCGCGTCCAGCAAGTCCATCCCGGAATCGCCGCCCAGCCGCAGATCGGTTAGGAGCAGCTTGATCGGCTCGGTCTTCAGAATCGCCAGTGCCTCCGCCTTGCCCGCCGCCGTGTAAACGTCGAACTCCTCTTCCAGCGCGCTGCGCAATCCCTCGCGGGTGGCGCGCTCGTCTTCAACTATCAGCAGGGTCGGTAACATGGGCGTGTGAAAATTTCAAAGATCGATCACCGGATCCGGCGGACCCAACAACCTAACCGGTCGGTCGGCGTGCGGCAGGTGGATCAGCACCCGCGTCCCCTGGCTCACCTCGCTCTCGATGGCGATCTCGCCGCCATGCTCGCGAATGATCCGCCGGACGATCAACAACCCCAGCCCGGAGCCGGAAGATTTCGTCGTTCGATACGGCTCGAACAGCGCCCCCATGTGCTCGGGGGAAATGCCGGTGCCGTTGTCTTCGATCGAAATGATGTACTCGAACTCCGTGAACCGCGTGCGGATCGTCACCCGGCCTTCATCACTGCAAATCGACTGATAGGCGTTGCGGATCAGGTTGTAGAAAACCTGTTGGAACTGCCCCGGATCGACCATCGCCGGCGGCAGCGACGCGGCCAGATCGAGCTCAACCGCGACTTTCCGTGCGGCCAGTTCCGGCTCTAGCAGCTTCAACGTCTCCTGCAACAATTCATGCAGGTCCTGCCGCTCGCGCAGCGGGGTCGTCGGTCGCACGGCGCTGAGGAACTGTTTGAGGATCACGTCCAGCCGTTGGATTTCCTGGCGGGCCGTCGCCAGGTTTTCCTCCAGCGGTTTCCGGTCACCGGGAGGCAGCTTGCGCAGTTTGCGGCCGAGAAGCTGGAGGTGGATATCGAGCGAGTTGAGCGGATTGCCGATCTCATGGGCGACGCCCGCCGCCAGCAGCGTCAGCGCGTTGAGCCGCTCCGACTCCAACGTTTCCTCCGCCTCCGCGCGGGTCGAGGTCAGGTCACGGACCAGCATCACGTAGCCTAACGACTCCTTGGAATTCTCCCCGCCGTCGATCGGCGCGAGGTAGAAATTCAGAAAGCGTTTTTCTGGATAGAAAACCTCCAGGTCGCGGCTGATCGTGCGGCCCGGCTTGCCCAGCGTCGGCCAATCCAGCCCGCGGATCTGCGTGGAAATGTGCTCGCCCGGAGCCCGCTCCGGATCGAGCCCGAAGAACTGGCAGGCGGCCGGGTTGAGGATCCCGATCACCCCTTGCGGATCCAGGATAAGCACCCCCTCGTGCAACGCCCCGAAGACTTTTTCCAGAAATCCCCGCTCGCGGATCAGCCGCGTCACGATCTTCTGCACATCGCCCGGACCCACGCGGTCCAGCCGGGCGACGAGTTTTTCCAGGAAGCCGGATTTCACGGATGAAAGATTGCCAGGTGGAAGGTTTCAGTGTTCAGGAAAGGCATGGAAGAAGCGTTGCTATTGGTTTTCTGCACCTTTCCCGATGCGGCGTCGGCGCGACAGATTGGCACGCTGCTGGTCGAAACGCAACTGGCAGCTTGCGTCAATCTCGTCCCCGCCATCGAGTCGATCTACCGCTGGCAGGGCAAGGTCGAAACCGCCACCGAAACCCTCGCGATCTTCAAAACCACCGCCACCGCGTTTCCCGCCTTCGAGCAAAAACTCGCGGAGCTCCATCCTTACGAAGTCCCGGAAATCCTCGCCCTCACGCCCGCCCAAGTCTCCGGCCCGTATCGCGAATGGGTTCTCGGCGAGCTGCTGGAAAGAGAATAAAAAGCCGTTCACACGACGAGCGGCGCTACTTGCGCTTCGATGGCGGCTCCTGACTCGGTGCGGATTTTTCGCAGGTCGAATTCCTGTTGCAGACCCACCCAGAACTCGGCGCTCGTTCCGAAGTACCGGCTGAGCCGGAGAGCGGTGTCGGGAGTGATGGCACGGCGGCCGCGGATGATGGCCGTCACCCGGCTGTGCGGGATTTTCAAATCGACGGCGAGCCGGTATTGGCTGACTCCCATCGGTTCCAGAAACTCCGTGCTGAGAATCTCGCCGGGATGGGGAAAGCGCAATGTTGGGGATGAATCGGGCATGGCGGGTAGAGGTGGGTCGGCTAATGGTAATCGGTGATTTCGACATCGTGGGCATCGTCATCCTTCCAGCGGAAGCAGATGCGCCATTGTTGGTTGATCCGGATGCTGAATTGTCCGCTTCGGTTGCCTTTGAGTGCTTCCAATCGGTTGGCGGGAGGAATCTTCAGGTCATCCAAACTGGAGGCTTGGCTGATCATCGCGAGCTTGTTCAAGGCCCGTTGCTGGATATCGACGGGCAACCGTTTGGAGCGCTGCTCGTTCCAGATTTTCTCGGTTTCCTTGTCCGCAAAGCTTTTCAGCACCGCGAAACCCTAGGCTATTTACGCGCCGCGTCAATGATTGGATTCAGATCTCAGAACGCGCCAGATCTCCGGAAACCCCTCAATACCGCGCCATCCCCGGATCCACCCGTTCCGCCCACGCCTCAATCCCGCCCTTCATCGAGAACGCGTTTTCCACGCCGATGGACCGCAGGAAATGCGTCGCCCGCAGCGAGCGCACGCCGTGGTGGCAATAGACCACCACTCCGCGCTCGTTCCGCGCCAGCAGCTTTTCCCGGACTCCCGGAAACAAGCCCAGCGGA
>JBGSOI010000214.1:0-20014 GCA_041739215.1 Akkermansiaceae bacterium | reverse complement strand
CCAAGGACGCCCTCGCCCGCACCACCCGCGCCCTCGACGGTGCCCGGGCCATGCAGAACGCCGCCCGCAACGCCGCCATCAAGAACGGTGCCAACCACCTCGGCAGAAATCCCAACAACCTGACCGTCACCCTGCCCAAGGTCCCCAACGGCCTCATGACCGGCGGTCTCAAGGTCGCTCCAACGGTGCCCTCAGATCCGACCAAATGGATCGGTGCCAAGCTTCCCACCCAGACCGTCAAGAAGGGCAAGACCCAGGTCACCATCAAGCAGACCGAACAGCAGGCCCTTCTCAACTGGGAGACCTTCAACGTCGGCAAGAAAACCACCGTCACCTTCGACCAATCCAAAGGCGGAGCCGACGTCGGCAAGTGGATCGCCTTCAACAAGATCAGCGACCCCACCGGCAACCCCACCCAGATCCTCGGCAACATCAAGGCCGACGGCCAGGTCTATCTGATCAACGCCAACGGCATCATCTTCGGCGGCAGCAGCCAGGTCAACGCCCGCGGCCTCACCGCCTCCTCGCTGCCGATCAATGAGAACCTGATCACCCGCGGCCTCCTCAACAACCCGGACGCGCAGTTCCTGTTCAGCGGGCTTGAAATCCCCGCAGGTGCTAACGGAACGCCCGGCTTCACTCCGGAAGCGCCTGTCGCGGCTAACGGAAAATACGGCGATGTCACCGTTCGGAAGGGTGCCATCCTTGAAAGTCCCACCAATGCGGCGAAGGTCGGCGGACGGATCACGCTGGTCGGTCCGAATGTCACCAACCAAGGCACGATTCTCACTCCTGACGGGCAGGCAATCCTGGCAGCGGGACTTCAGGTCGGATTCGCGGCGCATTCTGGCGGTGATCCGAGCCTGCGGGGGCTGGACACCTACATCGGGGCTGTTAGCGATGCGAACGGCGTGAAATACGCCGGTTCCGTCATTCAGGACGGACTCATCCAGGCCAAGCTTGGAAACATCACCCTTGCCGGTGCCGAGATCAGACAACTGGGTTTCCTCGACAGCTCGACCTCGGTCTCGCTCAACGGTCGCATCGACCTGCTGGCGCATTTCAACGCGATCGCCAACACGAAGTTCAATCCGAACGCCCCCTCCACGGGCAATCCGTTTCTCTATCAGGATTCAGGCTCGGTGGAACTGGGACGCGAAAGCGTCATCCGGATCCTGCCGGAGTCGGACAGCAAGGAAACGACCATCGGCACGGAACTCGCGCTGAGGTCGCAGGTGAACATCGCCGGCAAGACGATTCATCTGGGGCGTGATTCCACATTGCTTGCCCCGAACGCGCTGGTGAACATCAACGCGGGCGAATGGGTGTTCACCGGAGGTCAGGATTCCGTCAGCGTATTTGTCCAGTCTGCCGGGCAGGTCTATTTTGCCGAGGGAGCCATGGTCAATGTCGCCGGTTCCGTCGATGCGGTGGCACCGGTTTCCAAGAACATCATCTCGGTGGATCTCCGCGGTGCGGAACTCGCGGATTCCCCGCTCCAGCGGGACGGCTTGCTCCGCAATGCCACGATCCGGGTGGATCTCCGGGATGCCGGGATCTATCAGGGAGAGATGTGGGCGGGAACTCCGCTGGCGGACATTTCCGGCTTCGCCAACCTGATTCAAAGGACCGCCAGCGAGCTGACCGTGGCTGGAGGCACCGTCAACATCAGCGCCGGTGGCTCGGTGGTGATGCGGAGCGGATCGAAGATCGACGTGTCCGGCGGTCTCACCCGGTTCGAGGCGGGAAGCGTTCAAACCACGCAGTTGATCACAGGCGGGCGCTTGGTTGACATCAGCACCGCAAGACCGGACGTGGTTTATGATGGCATTTATGATGGAACTTTCACGGTATCGAATCCGAAGTTCGGCGTGGAGAAGATCTATCATTCCGCGCTCGCCCCGCTGGGGATGCGCCATGATCTCGGTTCGACCGAAGGGGCCGCCGGCGGCAAGTTGTCCATCACTTCGCCATCCATGGCCCTCGACGGGAAACTGGCCGGGAAGACCATTATCGGTGAGAGACAAAGTCTGTCCCCACCGGACAAAAGTTCCCTCAACCTTGCGTTCATCGCGCAGGACAAAACCTACGGAAGCCTGCCGGCGTTCTCGCCCACGCCTCCCGTGATCACTTTCCGGCCGGACTTTGAACAAGCCGCGCCGGCTGATTTCGCAGTCGATGCGAACGGCGATCCCCTGCCGCTGGCCCCCGGGCGTCAGGAGCAGGTCTATCTGTCTTCCAAGCTGATGTCCGGAGATGGCTTCGGGATTCTAACAGTGAACAATGCGGACGGCGGAATCATCGTGCCGGAGGATGTCGCCATCCATGCCGATGCGGGCGGAGAGATCACGTTCACGGCCTCGAACATCACCATCGACGGCGCCATTCACTCACCCGGGGGCAAGATCACCTTCAACAGCTCCAATCTGACACTGTCAACGATCAACCAGACCAAGTCCGTGCTGCCGGAGCCCGTCGCGGGACGCGGCCTGTTCCTGCTGGGCTCGACGGGCACGGTCAGCACGGAGGGATTGCTGGTGGACGAAAGGCTCGCCGCGGAGTCATCGGTCCGGCCGCCGCTGTTTCTTGACGGCGGCACCATCAGCATCAACGCCTACTCGGCCGAGCTTTCCGAAGGCGGGACGCTCGATGTCTCGGGCGGCGCGTCCGTCGATCCGCGCGGCGCGGTGTCATACGGTGACGGAGGATCGATCCTCGTGAGCGCCGGCCGCGATCTCAATGAAAAGGCGGTGTTAGGCGGTCATTTGAAACTCGGTGCGACCCTGAGGGGATACTCGGGTGCGACGGCGGGAAATCTAACGTTGCAAGCCCCGGCATTCCAGATCGGCGGTTCCTCGTCGAACGCGGGGGTGAATGTCATCACTTCGGATTTCTTCAATCAGGGCGGGTTTGGAAGCTTCGCTCTAACGGGGGTAGGGCTTGCCAGCGGCACGCCCGGGGAATTCGTGACCGGGATGCTCATCACTTCCGAAGCGCGCGTGCAGCCCGTGGTGTCGGGACTGCTGGCTCTGACGAACAACGGGAAGCTCTCGCTGCGCACGGTGACCCGGGATGAAGGAGTCCGCGCGCCAGGTTCGCTCTCGTTCAGCGCGCTGGGTGGCAACGACAGTTACTCCAGCACGATTCTGGGCCGGGGCGACGTCGTTCTCGCGGAGGGTGCATCGATCCGCACCGATGCCAAGGGCTCCGTCTCGTTCACCGGAGACACGGTCACGCTGCTGGGTTCGGTCACCAGCCCGGGCGGCACGATCTCGGTGGCCGGGGCGGCCCGCTTCCCATCCCTCAACCAGAACCTCCTCCTGCCGACCGCGCTCATCGGAAACACCGCATTCCTATCGACCGCCGGCAAGCGGTTGCTGATCGAGAACGCGGCCGGTCTCCGGCAGGGCTCGGTCCTGGCCGGCGGCTCGATCTCCATTTCCGGCAACATCGTGGCCGAGAGAGGGGCGACACTCGATGTGTCCGGAGCCAGCGGGATTCTCGATCTTCCTCCCACGGCCAAATCTCTCGATCCGGCGGAGCTCAATTCCTTCCAGGGCAAACGATTTGTTCCGGTCAGGGTGGACTCCAATGGCGGGCGCATCACCCTGAGCGGCTCCCGCATGCTCTATTCGGACGCCAACCTGATAGGTGCCGCCGGCGGTGAATCCGCGATCGGTGGATCGGTCACGGTTTCCTCCGGGCGTTTCGTGGAAGTCGGCACCCCGTTCAATACCGCCCAAACGAATCTAATCGTCCGGCAGAACGGGCTGATGGTGCCGGAAGGTTTCGTCTCGCAAGGAACCGGCGTGGCTCTAACCGACGCCTCCGGAAATCCGCTTGCGGGGATCGGCAATTTCAATGTCTCGAAGTTCTCGCAGGGAGGCTTCGATTCCCTCGCACTCAATGGCAATGTCGCGTTCGAAGGGGACGTCTCGCTGCGGGTGCCGGGTTCGCTGAGGATTTCCAGCGGCGGTGTCATCTCCGCCACCGGCACCGTGGATCTCAAGGCCGCCTACATCAATCTCGGCCAGGCGTTCGCCGCGCCGGCCCTGCCGACCGACGCCGTCATCCTCTTCACCCAAACCGACGCCTCGGGGAATATCTCGCCCTATACCTTCTCCCCGGTCCACGGGACGGGGGATCTAACGGTCAAGGCGAACCTCATCGACATCGGGAACCTCTCGCTTGACGGAATCGGCGAGGCCGGCTTCCTGGCGGCAGAAGGGGATATCCGCGGGAACGGAACGCTCAGCGCTTCCGGAAAGCTCGCCTTCACCGCCGGTGTCATCTATCCGACGACCGCCGGCAGCTTCAATGTCTTCGCCTACGACCACACCGTCGCGGGCGAAACGGTGCGGGGATCCATCTCGGTCACCGCCGGGGCGGACCGTCCGCTGCCTCTATCAGCAGGCGGCGAGCTCGGTTTGTTCGCGTCCCGGATCGTCCAGGCCGGCACGTTGCGCGCACCTATCGGGACGATCAACCTCGGGTGGGACGGCACGGGCGGAGCCCCGCTGAATCCGATTGTGGGAACCACCTCCGCCAGCCCGGTCACCGGACTGCTGAGGCTCGACCCCGGCGGATTGGTTTCCGTTTCAGCGAATGACCCGTTCACCGGGGAAGGAGCGGTCATTCCGTTCGGGATCAGTCTCGACGGCAATTCGTGGATCGATCCCGCGGGCAATGACATCACCGTGGGCGGAGTTCCCGGCAAGTCCGTGAATCTATCAGGTTCTAACCTGGTGACGAAAAAAGGATCCGTCATCGACATCGACGGTGGCGGCGATCTCTACGCCTACCGCTGGATTTCAGGCAGCGGAGGCACCAAGGATGTGCTCGGTTCCTCCGGTTCGTTCGCGGTGATTCCCGGCTATTCGGCGGACTATGCCCCGTATGCCCCTTTCAACGGCAGTCCCTCAGCGACCAATCTCGGCGGCGAGGCGGGATACGTGAACTCCACGCTCAGAGTGGGCGATCAGATCACCCTGGCGGCCAGCAAGGGACTTCCCGCCGGCACCTACACGCTCCTGCCCGCCCGCTACGCGTTGTTGCCGGGTGCCTTCCTCGTCACGCCGCAAAGCGGGTCGGCGGTGAACACGGTGAAGGCCCCGGAAGGCGCGCGCATCGTCTCGGGTTACCGATCCAACGGGCTCGACCCGGCCCGCACCGGCCCCACTCTCATCTCAAGATTTGAAGTGGCCTCCGAGAAGGTGGTTAGAGAGCGCGCCGAGTATCAGGATCTTTCGGCGAACAAGATTCTCAGGAATGCGGCGATCGACCGGGAGTTCGCCGTTCCACGGCTGCCGGTGGATGCCGGATACCTCTCGTTCTCGTCTAATGGAACGATGGCGCTGCGTGGCACCGTGGCGTCCGCGACATCCGAAGCGGGTCGCGGCAGTTCGATCGATATCAACAGCTCGGGCAACATTCTCATCAATCAATCGGGGACCGGCGGAAGTGCCGGCGAGCTCGTGCTCAGCTCCCGGCTGCTCAACAGCTTCGGCGCGGAAAGCCTCCTCGTCGGCGGGCTCCGGACCTTCGGATCCGCAGGCAGCCAGGTCACTGTCAACACGGGGACCCTGACTTTGGACAATGCGGGTTCCACGCTCAAGGGCTCCGACGTGATCCTGGTCGCTGACGAGGATCTGACGATTTCCAGGAATTCGAAACTCAAGGGGACCGGAAGCGGGGATACCCCCGACACCCTGATTTTCGGCGACACGAACACACCCGGCAGTGGCAATGGCCTGCTGGCCCGGGTGAGCGGGAACCCATCAGCTCGTGTCGTTAGAAACGGAGTGGGAGCTTCCACCGTTCCCAACCTCTTCATCGGCGGCAGAGCCAACATCAGCGGGGGCGGTGTCATTCTTGATTCCACCTCCGGGACGCAGATCAACGCGACCTCGCGCATTCTCGGCGAGGCTGTGTCGCTGAGCAGCGGTCAGATCAGCATCCGTCTCAGGAATCCGGGCGCGCTCAATCCCACCGCAGGACTGGTGCTCTCCGGCGACACTCTGGCAGGACTTCAGGAGTCGGCTGAAACGCTCTCCCTGCTCAGTTATTCCAGCCTGGACATCTATGGCACCGGCACCGTCGGATCACGCGCTTTCGAGGGGTTGGCCCTGCAAGCCGCGTCGATCCGCGGTTTCAACACCGGCAACGGCACGGTGACTTTCAGCGCGAAAAACCTCCGGATCGAGAACACCGCCGACCGCGAGGCCTCGGCACCGCTGCCCGGACCTCTTGCCGGAGATTTCGAACTCGATGCCGACGAGATCATCCTGGGGACCGACGCGGTGCGCGTCGATGGCTTCAAAAACACCCATCTAACCACCACGGACCGGGTCCTCGTATCCGGAGAAGGAAGCTTCAGCACGGCCGGAGCGCTCGCTCTAACCACGCCTTTCATCACCGGCAGAAGCGCCTCGAAGTATCGGATCGCCGCCGACGGTGTGCTGGCGGTGAATCGGCCGGCATCCGACTCTTCGGCCACCCGCGCCGGTGGCTTGGGCGCCTTGATCACTCTCGAAGGTGGCCGGGTCAGTCTCAACAGCGATATCTATCTGCCCAGCGGTGAGCTGATCGTGCGGGCGACTTCAGGCGACATCGAGATCGGCAATCTCAATGCCACGAACCTCGATTTGAAGGGAACCGCGACCCGGTTGCTGGACCTGACCCGGTTCACCAGCGGCGGCACGTTGCAGATGATTTCGGAGAACGGGGATGTGAGGATTGGTTCCTCCGCCGTTCTCGATGTCTCCGCTAACAAGGGCGGCGGCGATGCCGGAATGATCCAGGTCGAGGCAGCGGACGGGATCTTCAACCTGGCTGGATCGATCAACGGCTCCGCGGGGGATGACGGCAGGAAAGGCGGATTCACCCTCGATGTCGGCTTGCTCGCCGATGGCAGCCTTGCCTCGCTGGATGCGGTCCTCAATGCCGGCAGTTTCACCGACTCCCGGGATTTCCGTTTCAGGACCGGGGATATCGCCATCGACGGTCCTGTCAGATCCGGAATCTATCGGGTCGCCGCCGACGCCGGAGACATCGTGGTATCGGACACGATCAACGCATCCGGCGAAACGGGCGGCGTGATCGATCTCAAGGCCAACGGCAGCCTGATCCTGGGTGGCAGCGCGGTCTTGAATGCATCCGGCGCGGATTTCGATTCGGCGGGCAAGGGCGGCGCGATCGTCCTGGAGGCCGGCAACCAGCGCAACGGTGTCGTCGATGCCGGCGCGACGTTGGACATGCGCGCGGGTTCGAGAATCCTGCTAGGCGTGTCATCCAGCGGGGCGGACAGCGAAATGCTCGGGCGCTTCACCGGCACGCTCCACCTGCGGGCTCCGCGCACGGCTGCTAACAGCGACGTCGGCATCGAAGCCATCGGCTCCTCGATCTCGGGAGCTTCAAGCATTCTGGTGGAGGGCGTGAAGCTCTATGGATTGACCGGAACCGGAACGATCACCTCCGGTGTCCAGACTGACATCCGCAACGACGCGAATGCCTTCCTCGGAGCGTCCGGCACCACCACCGCCGGCTACACCGCCATGCGGGACCGGCTCACGGACTTGCAGCCCGGGCTGGACCTGATCCTCGCGCCGGGCGCGGAGATCTACAATCTCAATGGCGGCCTCACGCTTGGCACCAGCAGTTCCACGGCCACGAGCGACTGGAATCTGGCGGACTTCCGTTTCGGTCCCCGGGGAGCCGCCGGGGTTCTGACACTTCGCGCGTCGGAAAACATCACGTTCCACAATGCCATCAGCGATGGCTTCTCGGGTGGCAGCAGCCTCTGGCTCGCTCCGCTCATGGCGAACAACCAACTCCTGCCGGAAAACACGCAGTCGTGGTCGTTCCGATTCACCGCGGGTGCCGATCTAGCAGCCTCCAGCTATCGCGAGACTCTCGCCTCCGGCGATCTGGAAGAGACCGCGGGCTTCATCAAGCTTGGGAAAAACCGCGGAGCGAGCACCGCCACCGGCGGGAGGAACGCCACCACCGCGTCGATCATCGGAAACTCCTTCCAGGTCATCCGGACGGGGTCGGGGGATATCGACATCCAGGCAGGCAGGTCGATCCAGCTTCTCAACACGTTCGCCACCATCTACACGGCCGGCACGCAGGTGGCCGATCCGACCACGCTCTTCAAGACCGGCGATTTCTCCGTCCCGATCCTCAGCATGAGTCCGCCGCTCACGCAAAATTCCCTGGGCGCGGCCCAGCAGAACTATCCGGCCCAATACGGCATGGCTGGCGGAAACGTGACCTTGCTCGCCGGCCAGAACATCGAGCGGAAGACCCAGAACAACTCCGGGTTGATCGACGACTCGTCCCGCCAGCTTCCTAACAACTGGCTCCATCGCCGCGGTTACGTCGGCCCGGATGGCAGGTATGGCGTGGTGGATCTGGGAACCGCCACGCGCCGCTTCGTCGATCCGGCCGCATCGACTTCCTGGTGGGTGGACTACAGCAACTTCTTCCAAAGTGTCGGCGCCCTCGGCGGAGGAAACGTCACGATGGATGCCGGCCGCGACGTGCGGAACGTGGATGCGGTGATCCCGACCAATGCGCGGGCTCCCATGGGGCGTCCGGACCCCGCCACCCTCGTCGAACTCGGAGGCGGCGATCTGCTGGTTAGATCCGGCAACGACATCAGCGGAGGTGTTTACCTCGTCGAGCGCGGCCGCGGCATTCTCGATGCGGGTGGCTCGATCACCACCAACGGCACCCGCTCGCCCTCGTTCGGTCTCATTGCGAACCTCAACAATCCCGCCGCGTCGATTCTCGATCCACTGACCTGGATTCCCACGATCCTGTTCGCCGGCAAATCCGATTTCGAAGTCAGTGCCCGTGGAAACGTCCTCATCGGACCCACCTACAACCCGTATCTGCTGCCGACCGGGCTGAACAACAAGTTCTGGTACAAGACTTACTTCAGCACCTTCTCCGCGGAGTCGGGCACCGTCGTCACCTCGCTCGGTGGGGACGTCACGCTGCGGAACGCGGTCACGCTTCCGACCCGCAACACCCCGACCTCCATCCTGCGTGCCTGGTACGACACCCAGCAGCTTCTGACCAACACCAACACGTCAGCCGCCTGGTCCCAGCCGTGGCTGCGGCTGGGTGAGACCGCCGTGGATCCGTTTTCCTCCGTGCTCTCGCTGAGCGCCCCGAACCTCAGTCTATCAGCACTCTCGGGGGATGTGAATCTGGCAGGGGAACTGACGATCTTCCCGTCGCCCGTCGGGCAGTTGGAGCTGGTTGCCAACGGCTCGATCAGCGGCCTGCAAGCCACCGGCCTCAGCAACTCCATCATCCCCGGCAAATCGACCGTCGTGTGGAGCGCCGCGAACATCAATCTATCCGATGCAAACCCCGCATCGGTCCCCGGCGTGCTGGCACCGCTCAACTACTTCAACATCGTGGGCGACAACGGCACCGCCAACACCAACACCTCGGTGGACTTCATGGAGCCTCTGGCGGCGCTCTTCAGCGAATCCGGTTCTTACTCGGGAGCCAACGCCACCATCCAGGTCAGGCAGACCCGGCACACTCCGGGTGCCCTCCACCGCGACGATGACGAGCCCGTCCGCGCCTACGCGGTTGATGGCGACATTTCCGGCCTTACCCTGTTCACACCCAAGTTCGCGCGGGTTTCCGCGGCGCGGGACATCACGGACTTCGCCTTCTACATCCAGAACGTCGGCGCGTCGGACACGTCCATCGTCACCTCCGGGCGGGACATCGTGCCCTACAACAGCGGCAGCCAATCCCGAGCCCTGGCTCTATCAGAAGGAAACAGCCTTGCCTTCGGCCAGCAGCCGCTCGCCGGGGATATCCAGATTTCCGGTCCGGGCACCCTGCAGGTGCTTGCCGGGCGTGATCTGAATCTCGGCATCGGCGCTAACAACTCCGACGGCACCGGCACCGGCATCACCTCCATCGGCAATCTCCGCAATCCGTTCCTCGGTGCCCGCGGTGCGGATCTCATCGTCGGCGCCGGCATCGGCCCGGCGGCGTCGTTAGGATCCAGCCAGCTCGACACCAGGGCCTTCATCGATGGTTTCGTCACCACTGAGGAGGGCAGGGAGTATCTCGATGAAATCGCCCCCGGCGTGAACTTCGATACCCAATCCAGCGAAGAGCAGGCGCGCCTCGCGCTTGAGGTGTTCTATCTGATTCTGCGCGACACAGGCCGGAATTTCAATGATCCCGAGGATCCTGGCTATCGGAAATACGACTCCGGATTCAAGGCGATCAAAGCCCTCTTTCCCGAAAGCGTGGACTGGGACGGTGAGATCCTCACCCAGGGCCGGGACATCCGCACCCGCAGCGGCGGTGACATCAGCATCTTCGCGCCCGGGGATGGTCTGACGATGGCTGAAACCTCGGTGGGGAATCCACTCGCGCCGCCGGGAATCATCACCGAGTCCGGAGGACGGATTTCCATCTTCGCGGATCAGAGCGTGAGCATCGGCATCGGCCGGATCTTCACCCTCCGCGGTGGCGATGTGATGATCTGGTCGTCAAAAGGCGACATCGCGGCAGGTTCCTCGTCGCGGACGGTCCAGTCCGCGCCGCCCACCCGCGTGGTGATCGATCCGCAGAGCGCCTCGGTGGAAACCGACCTCGCGGGACTCGCCACCGGTGGCGGGATCGGGGTCCTTGCGACGGTGGAGGGGGTCTCGCCAGGAGACGTGGACCTGATCGCGCCAACCGGCGTGATCGATGCCGGCGACGCCGGAATCCGCGTCAGCGGCAACATCAACCTTGCGGCCGTGACCGTGGTGAATGCCGGAAACATTTCCGCCGGCGGCTCGAGCACCGGCGCTCCGGCGCCCAGCGTCAGCGCGCCGAGCATCAGCACGGTCACCAGCGCCTCCAACGCAAACGCGGCCACCAACTCCGGCGGTGTCACCCCCGGGGAAAATAACAAGCCGCCGGAAACGGATGCCTCCGCGACGGAAACCCTGTCCATCTTCACCGTTGAGGTGCTCGGCTATGGTGGCGGACCCGCGGCCGACGAGGAGGAAGATGAGGAAGATGAGGAAGAGGAAGCTCCCGCCGCAAACGGCGGAACTTTGGAAACGCCATGACAGGAGCCCTCCGCACGATCAGATTCATGCAAACCAATCGCCCGCTGGCGTTGGTCATGGGTTTCAGTTTCGTCGCGGCTTTCCCGATCTCCGCCGATACCACGCAGATCGAAGTTGCCGCAGCTCAATTCGAGGAAGGCAGCAAATACTTCTCCGGCACCGGGACGGTGAAAGATCCAACCAAGGCGCGGGCTTGCTTCGAAATCGCATCCGAAGCCGGCCACGCGAAGGCCAAAGGAGCGCTCGGCTACATGCTCCTCCAGGGCCTTGGCGGACCCAAGGACGAAGCCGCCGCATTCCGGTTTCTGCAGGAAGCGGCGGACGCCGGCATCGCAAGCGCGCAGGTCAATCTCGGCGGCATGCATGAAAAGGGCAACGGCGTTCCCCGGGACTTGGCCAAAGCCATTTCCCTGTATGAACAAGCTGCGAAATCGGCTTCGGTGGACGCCCACCTGCGTCTGATGGATATCCATTACTTCGGTGCGGACGGCATGCCGCCGGATTATGCCAAGGCCCTTCCCCACGTGAAAGCGGCGGCGCTTGCGGGAAACGCCAGGGCGCGGAACATCCTCGGCACCATGTGTGAATTCGGACAGGCGATGAAACCCAGCCGGTTCGACGCCATCCATTGGTTCCGCGAGGCGGCGAATCAAGGGGATGCCAAAGCCCAGGGCAACCTCGGCCGGATGATCCGCGCCGGGAACATGACGGAACGGGAAATCATCGAGGCCTACCGTTGGCTGAAGCTCGCGGCTTCGCGGGGGGATGAGCCTGCCCGGCGGCATCTAACCGATCATCTATCAGGCATGAATCGCGCCCAGATCGAGTCCGGGGACCGCGAGGTCGCGGCGTTCGGGAAAACATCTAACGGAACCCCGGAATCATGAGCTGCCCGCAGGTGACGATGTTGTCGCAACAGTCGGATTGTGAGACTCCCGATTCCTTCCGACCTTCGCGGCCGACACGTGGCCACGCTCTCCCGGACACGTGTTTGAATCCAAACAACACACTAAAAAAAATGAAAACCATCCTTAAAAAGGTCATGCTCGGCACCGTCGGCATGGTCATGTTCCAATCCACCGCCATGGCAGCGTGGACGTTCACTCCCGCCGATCTGGTCATCGGGTTCCAAGCCACCGGCGGACAAGGGTCCACCACCAACCTGTTCTTCAACCTCGGTGATTCCTATGATTTCAGCCAAAATGGGAATTTGGGAACCGTCGGCAACATGAACGATGACTTGGTGAACACCTTCGGCGCCAACTGGAACACCCGGACCGACCTCTACTTCGGAGTCTTCGGAAACCGCAGCAACCTCTCGACGACGCTGGAGCCCGGCGACATTGCCAACGGCATCGAGCCCGGGCGCACGGTCTATCTTTCCAGCGCCACTTTGACCGCAGGAGCCGCGAGTCTCCGCGGGTCACTCGGAAGCTCTACTCTGGCGACGGGCACTGGCAACTACACCGGTCTCCGCAACATTCTTCCCGCCATGACGGAAACCGCATTTGCTGACGGAGTCGCATCCATCAACGCCACGGCCAACCCGACGGAATGGAACAACAGCTGGTCCAGCAAGAATCCGCCCGCCGGGGCGTCCTTCCTCGTGTTCGGCGGTATCCAGCAGAACTTCAGCGCCACCGGCGGTGACCGGATGGTGGACATCCAGCGCATGACCGCGAACACCCCGAGCACTTACGAAGGTACGATTATCATCGGTGCGGACGGCTCGATCTCGGCCATCCCTGAAGTCTCCTCCAGTCTCCTTGCCGGAGCCGCCGGAATCCTCCTCTGCTTCCGCCGCCGCCGCGTCGCTTGATCTATCAAGTCGGAATCACAATCTATCCAAACCCCAATCGCCAACACAATCCCCAAACCAAATAACACCATGAAACTGAAATCAATGCTTGCCCTCGGTGTCCTCGTCGTCACCGGTTCGATCGCCTCCGCGGCGGACACCACCACCATCTACACCATCACGGGTGCCACCGCGTTCCGCGCTGCCGCGAACACCGCCATCATCAACCTCCTCGGCGGACCGGCGAATTGCGAATACGCCTTCGACCAGGACGGACAATCCCTTGCCATCAACGGCACCAACCGGGCGATCTTCCGCCGCACGGTGGTCACCAACACCCCTAACACCGGCGACACGGCGACCACCATCGTCCGCGTGTCCTGGTCCGGTTCGACCGGCGGCATCCTTTCGCTCGCCGACCAGGCCGCCGTCCAGTGCCTCAAGACCACCGTCCCCATGGCGGTTGGTGGCTCCCCGATTGTCGATGCCCCGGCGACCGATTTCGAAATGGTCACTCCGCGTTTCTCCTTCTCGGATGTGGACAAGGCTCTCTCCCAGCGCCCCACTTCCGCCATCCAGGAAGAAGTCAACGGCGTGGGTGTCGTTCCCTTCATGTTTGTCGCCGGTGAAAGCGCTCCCGCCACCATCACCAACATGACCGACCAGCTTCACAACACCCTCTGGGCCGTCGGTGAAATGCCCGCCTCGATGATGACCGGAAATCCGGCCGATGTGGACTTCATCCTGCTCGCAACGGGCCGCAGCGACAGTTCCGGAACCCGCGCCGGCATCCTCTCGGAAACCCAGTACGGTTCTTTCAACGCCGTGGTGCAGTTCAACCAGACCACCACCGGCGACCGTTTCACCGGCAGCCTTACCGGCAACCCTACCATCTTCGGCAGTGGCGGTAACGGCGGTCACTCGTCCAACTCCTTTGTGAGAGACCTCGTGACCCGGACTTCCAGCGCGAGCTTCAACGGTGGCCAATACGCCTTCGTCAGCTACCTGACCATCTCGGACGCGATTTCCGCCACGGGCTACAACCAGCTCACCGGCGCGGTGTCCGGTGGTGAGGGCGCGAAGCCGCTCACCTATAACGGCGTCCGCTACTCGGAGCAGAATGTTTACAACGGCCAATACACCCTCTGGACCACCCAGCAGTTGTATCGCGCCGCGGATGCCACGGCGGGTGAGACCCAGTTCTCCGCCGACTTGAAGGCTTCGATCGACACCATCCTCACTCCTACCATCGGTCTCAGGAGTTCGCTGATGCAGGTCGAGCGCAGCGGTGGCGACGGCGGACCGATCAACCCGCTGTAATTCCAGCCCCGCGTTAGAAATCCCCGCAGGTGCTGGTGGTCTCCACCAGCACCTGCTTTTCGTTCCACCGGTATTTGCAGCGATCGTGAAAAAGCCGACCAATATCTTTCTGTGTGCCTCTCTGCTGTTCGTCATTGCGGGGTTGATCACACGCGATCTTTCGAAAGTTGCTGGAACCTCGGGGAATGGCGCGGAGATCGATCCGCGCTCATCCCGGTTAGAAAGCCAGCGTGCCGCGCCAGTCGCCGGCTCATCCGATTCTCCCGCATCGCCTGCCCCCGTCGCTTTTGAGGCTCCCGGCCTCCAGCCTGCGTCTGAAATCACCTCCGCCGTTCCGACAGGCCGGGACGATCCTGCCAAAGTAGAATCCGCTTCCGGAAGTCCCGCACCGCGGTCCCGGGATCGTGACCCGCGAAAGCCATCATCCCGCGGTCAGTCACCTCCAGCGGAAACCGGCTCCGGGCTTTCCGGAACCTCCGATCCGTTAGCCGGGCAGGATCAAACCATGTCCGTCAGCCCGGGCATTGCGGAGAAGCCGCCGGCCAGCCAGCCTGCCGCGATCATTGATATCGGTGATCCACAGGTATCCGACGCTCTGGACACCGCGCGCATCGACGCCATCGCCCGCGACTTTGCAGACTCGCTGAACGCTTCCGGCCTGGCTCCGGCCGATCCCGCGTACCGCAAGCTGTGGGACGAGCAGCTCGTGAAGGCGGAGACCCGGTTCCGTTCGATGTATGGCGGTTACGCGTGGCTCCGCCATCACATCCAGCTCCATCAGTCCATCGCCTCGGAGGCCGGAGGGAACTAACAGTATTCATGTGACGTTTCTGTGACAAACGGCGGGTTGTGGATCATCCCCAACCTCCTTAGCTCCTTCCTCCGGAGCCCGTCTTTCCCAGCACCAGGTGCAACCGGCTTCCAACCAACAGTCTTCATTCCAATGAACTTCATGCAATCCACCACCAGACTCATGCGACTCGGCCTTGCCGCCGTGGTCTTCATGCCCTTCATCGCGCAAGCGGCTCCTTTCGAATTCGAGGATGCGGATCTACTGCTCGCCGTCCAGGCGGTCGGCGGGGAGGGAACGACCAAAAACCTGTTCTTCAACCTCGGCAATACCGTCACCATCAAGAACTCCCCGAACCAGGGAGTGGTCGCTGACATCAGCGCTGACCTCGAATTCGCCTTCGGCAACAATTGGTGGACCCGGTCCGATCTTTATTTCGGGGTTTTCGGCAACAGAAGCAACCTGTCCACCACTCTGGAGCCTGGTGACCCGCCGCTGGTCGAACCCGGCAGAACCATTTATGTCTCCATCCAGACAACCGCCGCCGGAGCCGCCGGACTTCGCGGCCAGTTCGGTGCTTCCACCCTCGCGACCGGTGCCGGTTCCTACGCCGGACTTCGTTCGGTGCTCACTCAGTCGAATCCGGGAAATCCGGACGACGATTTCACCGCCACCGCGAGCGGAGCCACTTTCCTCGACCAGAGTACTCAGCCCACGTCTTGGCAAAACAGTTGGTCCTCGAAGAACCCCACTCCGGGCGCGGGCTTCCTGATTTACAGCGGCGGCATTCAGAACAATTTCGGACAGGTCGGTCTCACCGAGGTTCTTGTGGACGTGCAGCGGATGACTCCAAGCACCCCGTCGACCTATGTGACCACCGTCGGGATCAACAGCGAAGGTCAGATCCGCCTGTTCACCGGTTCCGCGAACACGCCGTTCCAAACCTGGGCGCTCACGTTTCCCGCTCTCGATACCGAGGCCAAGCGCCTGCCAACCGCGGATCCCGACAACGATGGCCTGAACAATCTGATGGAGTTCGTCCTCAACGGCAATCCCGGCGTCTCGGACCCCGCGATCGCTCCGGACCTCGACGCCACCGGATCCAATTTCGTCTTCACCTTCAACCGCCGCGATGATTCCGAGCCGGGCGCCACCCTCCGCTTCCAATACGGCACCGACCTGTTCGGTTGGACCGACGCGGTGATCGGCGCCGAAAACAGTGTCGTGGGCAACGCCACCATCGTGGTGACTGAAAACGACGCGAACCCGGATGCCATCAGCGTGACGGTTCCCAAGTCCGTCGCACCCGGTGGCAAGCTGTTCGGCCGGCTCAAATATACCCAGCCGTAAAGGTAAGTTCCGTTATCAGGAAAAACTCTCCCCCGATTCATCAAAAGGCCCTCCCTGCCAGCGCGGGGAGGGCTCTTTCATGCCCGGGTTTCCCAGGCCAGGCGCCGCGGGCGGAGGGTGCGCGATTCAGGATGGAGTGGGAATTTCCGCATCAGGCGGAGCTTCATCCGCCTCGATCTCGAGCAGGAGGGAGAGTTTGCTCCAGACGGCGTCGGCCTTGTCCTTCTTGAGGTGGATCGTGTCGCAGTCAAGGAAGTGGAGATCGAGGGAAGAGGCGGATTTCAAGGTTCCCTTGGCTTTCGCGGTCCCGGGTTTTCCGGTTGGAGCGGCTTCCCGGATCTTGTGCTTGTATTTCACGCTGATCAAATAGGCCAGATTGTAGATGGTGTCGTCGATCTTGAGGGTCTTCATGGGGATGTTGTCTGAACTGGAAGCATTGCAGGAACTTCGGGGAAGCTACAATGCCGGGCCATGCCGAGAAAGGCAAATTTCCGAGGGGCGGGACCCGGGAAACGGAATGAGTCCGCCCTAACCCCGCCGGCGCTCCAACATCACCAGCATCATGAAGGAAAGAAACAGGTTCAGCTCCTCGCGCGGCGTCATCGGGCCGAGTTTCTCCAACAGGAAGCGGCCCTCCCAGAACGCCGGCTGTTTGGTCATCCGCATCGCCGGGCTGCCATTGGAGCGGGTGGCGAGAAAGCTGGGATGAAACAGATAGCCGCTGAACATGCCGAGCAGCGGGATTTCGCTGAAGAATGAGTCCGCCACCTTGGTCCAGGCGTTTTCCTCCTGGATCGAGAAGTCCGGGGTGTTGTCGCCGGGGTTGAAGGTTTCGTAATGCGCCTTCCACATCGAGCGCCAGCCGCGGCGCCCCACGCTGCCGATCTCGCCGCCGTTGGAATCCATCGCGAAGTAACGGGCGGACCAGTCGATGACCTTGTTCGCCTTGATCTCCGCGAGCCGCGTGCCCTGCGAGCTGTCGGTCCAAATCTCCACGTGCTCGCGGAATTTGAACATCTTCTGTTTGGTGTAGAGCACCGTGCGGCCGGCGGCGTCGGTGACCGTCGCCTGGCTCGCAAGAGCCAGGACCTTGAACGACAGCGTCAGCGGATAGTGAATGCCCTGAAGCTGGCGTGAAATGTCATCCGTCGCGGGAATCGGTGGAATGGCAGGCGGCGCGTACGGGTTCGGCGGGTTCATTGCGGCGGAAATAGTTCAGATTGCCGAAAAAGCCAAGCCCGCCGCGCCTTCTTGTTTCCGTGGCCTTACAGCGCGGAACAGCCACTCATCAATCAGATCTTGGGATCAAACGCCAGCGCCGCAGCCTTGCTTTCCATCTCCACCCGCAGCCGCGAGCACATCATGTCGCAAAGTTCCGTGACGATGGGATCCGCGATATAACAGACGGTCGTCAGCCCCTCCTTGCGCATGCCGATCATCCCGGCGTCCCTCAGCACGGCGAGGTGCTTGGAAACGTTCGCCTGGCCCGAACCGGAGGCTGCTGCCTCGTGGATGTCCGCGAACCGGTCGAGCACGCCGAGGAACACATCACCGGCGCGGGATCTGCGCGGATGGCAGAATCTTCCGGTTTCGGCGATCGCCCAATTCGAGCCCGTGATGATCGTGGATCAATCCGCAAGCACTGGAAGAACTGCTCCGACATCACCCCTACCAGTTTTTCCCGGTTGTCGAGGGTGGAACTGTAAGGGGAGTGGTCGCCAGATACGAGATGGAGTCGTCCAATTCCGAGCAAAGACCGCCAAAACTCGATGCTGCGGTCACTTGTCGACCGTGTGACATCATTCGCGAAATCCAAAGCCGCTTCATCGAATCGGCCAGCGGCTTCATCGTCCTGGTCGAAGGCTCTGACGTGACCGTCCTGGGCGTGGTCACCCTGCTTCAAAAGCCACCACAGTAGCATACAGCCGAGAACCGCGCTGACAAGCTGCCCCCTAGCGACCTCATTCCACCAGCTTCTCGCGAATTGCCTTCAATTCCTCAAGTTGTGCCTCGTTGAGTTCCGGGTAAGCCATCTTGAGGCTTTTGAAGACGTCGAGGATGATTTCGGAAATGATCAACCGGGCGTTCTTCTTGTCATCCGCCGGGACGATGTGCCACGGCGCGACCTCGGTGCTGGTGGCGGTAAGGCAAGACGCATACGCATCCATGTAGCGGTCCCAAAGTTTCCTTTCCTCGACATCGGCGTTGCTGAATTTCCAGTTCTTCTCCGGCTCGTCGATGCGGTCGAGAAAACGGTCGCGCTGCTCGTCTTTCGATAGATGAAGGAAGAACTTGATGATCCGGGTGCCGTTGCGGTGGAGGTGCCGCTCCAGATCCGTGATCGACTGATAGCGATCCTGCCAGACGGTCGCCTCGTCCACCAGTTCGGCGGGAAGACCTTGTTTTTCTAGCAATTCCGGATGGACCCGCACGATGAGAACCTCCTCGTAGTAGGAGCGGTTGAAAATGCCGATGCGCCCGCGCTCCGGCAGCCGGCAGTTCGTGCGCCATAGGAAATCGTGGTCCAGTTCTTCGGCACTCGGTTGTTTGAAACTGAAAACCTGGCAGCCCTGCGGATTCACCCCGGACATGACATGGCGGATGGCCCCATCCTTGCCGGCGGAATCCATCGCCTGGAAAATAAGCAACACGGCATAGCCGTCGGACGCGTAGTGCAGACGTTGCAGCTCGCTGAGTTCCTCCACCTGTTGGTTGAGCTTCTTGGCATATTTTTTCTTCGACTTGTAGAGCGGTTCGACCTTGGTCGGCCAATTTTGAAGGTCCACCGGTTCACCGGGGCAGACGCGGAATTGTTTGGTTTTGATTTTCATGAAAATGTTATTTTGAAAGCGCCTCGTAGCCGGAGATCACATCGAAAAGCTCCTCGTCAATGGCGCTCTGGCGCAATTTGTGAAACGTGCCCCGTAGGTTCTCCAACAGCTCGTCGATGTTCTTGTCGGCGCGTTCCATGGCGGCGAGACGGCTGGCGTTTTCACTGGCGAGGGATTCGGCACAGGCGCGGAAGATCGAGACAAACAGGTATTCGCGGATAAGCGCCCGCAAGGTTTCCGTGCCGGTTCCCATGATCTCGGGCGGCAGTTTGGTCGGCCACGGGCGCCGCGCGAGTTGGCGGCTCCATTCGTCGTCCAGCGGGAGCAGGCGCTGTTGGACGGGCGCATAAATCGGGCCGGTGCCGGGGCGGTTGTAAAACAGGTGGAGATCGGTGACTTCACTCCGACCGCGGTGGGACTCGTGTTCGACGAGGATTTGCCCGACCAGCGGGGTGATGGCCTTGACGGAATTGGGCACCGGGAAAACGCCCGCCAGCGTCAGGCCGGCGTCTATCAGTCGCGCCTGCACCCGCTCGCCGACCGCCCACACCATGGGCTTGCCGTGCATCGCGGCGAGGCTTTGGATCGCGAAATCGGCAATGACGTCGTTGAACTGTCCGACCAATCCCTGATCGGAGCCGAACACAACCGCGGCGGTGCTGGTGGTTGCCTTCCGTTCTGATCCCGCGGGCGGTGGCGGATGGGCGCGGAAACACGCGCCGAGTCCGAGTTCGATCGTGTGATAGTATCCGCCCACCGCGCTAACGGATTTTTCATATTGCCCGATGCTTGACGCCGCCATCGCCTTCATCGTGCGGACCAC
>JBGSOI010000187.1:0-39202 GCA_041739215.1 Akkermansiaceae bacterium | reverse complement strand
CAATCCCGTGCGACTTGCATGTCTTAAACACGCCGCCAGCGTTCGTTCTGAGCCAGAATCAAACTCTCCGTAAAAATTGATTTACTCATCAAGCGGAGCAAGCTCCGCAAAACTTTAAATCGGGGTGTCGGGCCATCTTTTAATGGATTCCCGACTTCCACGCATCGTTGGTTTTTCAACCTGGATCTTGCGATCCACCGACGCGCAGCGCACAATTTAATCTTTTTCCTCTTCTCAGCGAAATCATAGTCTGCTTAGGACCGCTTCGAACCGACTTGCATCGATACTTGGCACGATTGCCGCTGAGCCATACTGTCAAAGAGCTTGTTTCGAGGGGACTAAAAAGCCGATCGGGTGGTTGCACTCGAAAGTGAGCACCGGGATCGACATCCTGTCTCTCGGTCGCCCTCCGTCGTGGCGACGGGCGGAACCTATTCCCCTCACCCGACGCCGGTCAATCCATTTTGTGGTGTTTTTTATGAGATTTTTCATACAGCAGCTCAACCCACTGATAATGAGAGATATCTACATGTGATTATGAGCGAAAGACTCTCCAGTAACATTACATAAAGATGAAACAACGTGGCAACAGAGAGCAATTCTGTGACGCAACTGCCACAATGCTGCCTTTTAGCGTCAGGCATCCTCAGCCAACCGCTTGCGCAGGCGGATGATTACGGCAAATCCGCCTGTTGGCGGAATTGACGCCACGGTCTCGCCCCCGCAGGCCTCGATGGCGGCCCGGACGATGGCGAGTCCCAGACCGCTTCCTCCGGTTTCACGACTTCGGGAACGATCCGGCCGGTAGAAAGGCTCGAACAATCGGGGTAACTCATCGGCTGAAACACCGGGACCGTCATCGGTCACTGTGATCTCCACGAAATCCGCATCTTCAAGCGCATCGATGACCACCTTGGCACAAGAGCCCGCGTGAACCTTCGAATTCCGAATGAGATTCCCCAACGCACGACCTAGCAAAACGGGGTCAGCGACTACCGTTAGACCGGGTGTCAGATGGATTTCCGGTGTCCGTTCTCCCGCCTCGCGGGCGGCAATCTCCCGAATCAGCGGCTCAAGGGCAACCGATTGCAAACGCGGCGTTCGATTGCCTGCGCGCGAAAAGGCGAGGACTTCTTCGACGAGCGTGGCCAACTCTTGGGCATCCGCATCGATCGACGACAACCGCTCTTGTTCGTCGTTCCCGAGTTTCGTTTCGAGGATTCCGAGTCCAGTGCGGAGGCGGGCGAGAGGCGCGCAGAGTTCGTGCGCGGCGTCACCAAGGAACCGCTTCTGACCGGAAACCAGATGGTCCAGACGACCCGCCATGATTTCGATCGCTTGACCCAGGTTTCCCAACTCGTCGTTTCCACGCGACGGGAGCATGATCTTGAATTGCCCTGCGGCAATGCGATCCGCGGCTATTGTTAGACGACGGATGTAGCGGGTGATGCCCCAAACAAAGGGCGTCCAGAAGGCGAGGCTCAGCGCCAGTACTGCAAGCCCGCCCCAGAGCCAGGGCTTGAACTCAAAAAACATGCCCGAGCCGTCCAAACTGTTCGCCCGGATCAGGAGCAACTGGTGGCGGCGGGGCTGGCCGGGAGGACCGGGCATTACCAATTGCACCCCCGCCCAGTAGCCGTCGCCACGGTCACCTCGAACCAAGAAGACCGGACGACTGGGAGGCAGGAATCCGTTAGGACCAGGCCCCATTCTCTCTCCACCAGGAGGCTCGCGAAATGGTGGTCGGTTTTCGGGGGCATCAAAAGGATATTGCCTCACGTCTTCGGGGAAATCGCGATCAGACAAATTTTGGCTGTTGCCTAAGGACGGCGGCGGTCGGGGACGCCCCGGTGGACCTAACGGCTGTGGTGGGATTAGCTTTTTTGTGCGCTCCACCACGTTTGGAGGAACCGTGAAAGGAAAGCTCTTTGGATTCCCTAAATCGAAAATGGCAGCCGAGACATTTTTCTTCGTCGCGAGGGCCTTGATTGCGTCGTTCCACTCGGGCCGGGGTCGATAAAGGATCTCATCCCGAGCCGCATCTCCAAATGCCCGCAGTCGCTCGCCGGCGGAACCGCTGAGCAACGAGTCCAAGCCCAGTCCCAATTGCCAACTGACGAATCCGACGAACACCAACGCCAGAATAAGCAGGTGCAGGAACAACCATCCGAGCACCTTGGCGAGCAGGGGAAAATAGAGCCCGGGTTTCATGGCTGGCCGAAATCAGAGGCTTCCGGTTCGTGCAGCGAGTAACCGATCCCGCGGATCGTGCGGATGAAACGCGGGTTTTTCGCATCATCTCCCAGCTTTTTCCTGAGGGATGATACGTGGACATCGACGGAGCGATCAAAGACATCGAAGCGTCGCTCGGACACTTCCTCGATCAAACGCTCGCGCGTTTTCACGCGGCCTTTCGATTTGAGGAGCGCGGCGAGAATGGCGAACTCCAGGGTGGTTAGATCTAGCGGAACGTCGCCCAGGACCACGGTGTGGGTCGCTTCGCAAAGCCGAAGCTGGCCGGCACAAAGCTCGCGGGGCGCGTCGTTGCCAATCTGGACCCGGGAGCGGCGAGTCACCGCACGCAGGCGGGCTAGCAGCTCTCTCGACGAAAACGTCTTCGGAAGATAGTCGTCCGCACCGATTTCCAAGCCGACGATGCGATCCGCCTCGTCGCCAAGCGCTGTTAGCATGAGCACCGGGACATCCGATTTTTTGCGCAGTTCCTTGAGCACGCCGAAGCCATCCATGCCCGGCATCATCACGTCGAGAATCACCGCCTCGTAGGGAGATGCCAGGGCTTCGGCGAGTCCGTCCGGCCCGTTGTGGCGGAGTTCCACCTCGTAGCCCATCGGTGTTAGATAGTCGCGAATCAACCCGGCGAGCTTGCGATCGTCATCGACGACGAGGAGGCGGCGGTTGCCTAGGGTTTCCATCATTGGCAATGTATTAGCAGGAAGTGCCGGGATGCGCCCACAGGATTTACACAAACTTTACACTTTCGAGGGCGGTTCCACACACGAAGTTCACAAGGGAGCGGTTCCATTGGCAGTGTTCCCCATGAGAGGAGCGCACCAACAATCCATAAGATCATGAAAACAAACCGAATCCACTTGTTACTCGCCCTGGCAGCGACCGTCACAGCAAGCGCCCAGGAGCCAAAACCACAGGTTGACCGTCGCCCGCCACCGCCGCAACCGTTGCTCGCGGCGCTTGATCCCAACCGCGATGGCAGGCTCTCGCCGGACGAGATTGCAAATTCTTCGACGGCATTGGGCAAACTCGATCGGAACGAAGACGGCATGCTGACGCGCAAGGAACTCCTTCCCCGACCACCGAAAGACAAATCCAAGCAACCGCCCCCACCCGCTCGCCAAAGCCCTTTGCCACTGATTGCCGCTATCGATCTGGACGAGGACGGCAATCTATCAGCCGACGAGATTGAAGACGCTCCCCTATCGCTCGCATCGCTCGACAAGAACGAGGACGGCACGATCTCCCGCAAAGAGATGAATCCCGGCAAGCCCCCAGTCAAAAAGGACGACTGAATGACGATTGAAATGTATCCAACCTAACCAAAGCCATGAAAACACTGCAATTGCAATGGATGCTCGCCCTCGCGGCGGGTGTCACCGCCGCGGCCCAGCCGTCCCCACCACGCGGGGACCGGCGGCCGCCACCCGTCCCACCCTTGATCGCCGTCTTTGACACGGATCACGACCGGGAGTTGTCCACCGACGAGATCCAAGCAGCGGCGGATGTCCTCGGGAAATTCGACAAGAACGGGGATGGCAAAGTCACCATCCAGGAACTTCACTTGCCACCCCCTCCCGGAGGAAGAAGGGATCCGAAAGATCCGCCACCTAACAAGCCCCCCGTCCCGCCCTTGATCGCGGCTCTTGACGTGGACCACGACGGAACGATTTCCGCCCCGGAGCTAGCAGACGCTCCCGAATCCCTCAAGACGCTCGACAAGAACGGCGACGGCGAACTTTCCCCTGAAGAACTCCGCCCCCACGGATCGCCGCCGCGCGCGGACGGACAGGGCGGCGGAGGTCGCCCGCAAGGACCGCCCCCCGGTGAAGAAGACGGCGGAGTTGGAGGAGTTGAATAAACCGACCTAACATCCGCCATCGTCCCGGACCGGCCAGATTGGCCGGACCGGGATTTTCTTTGTTGGCAGCTTGCTCATACCTCGTCCCAGAAGCCGTGAATCTTGTCGATCTCCCGCCGATCGCGCTTGGTGGGGCGGCCTCCGGCAGCATCGCGTTTGGCCACGTGCCAGAGCTTCAAGGCCTCGTAAACCTCCGGCTTCGTTAGATCCTCGTAACAGGCCTGGGCTTCGGGAGCTCCCACCCGCTTGTCGATCACGGCTTTCACGGAAATCTGCCGGACTCCCGGGCCTTCGGCGAACGGGATTTCCAACAGATCTCCCGGCTGGACGGTCGATGCGGGTTTGAGCGGGTGCCCGTTGCGCCTCACTTTTCCCGTGGCACACGCGTCCGCCGCGAAGCCCCGGGTTTTGAAAAACCGGGTGGCCCACAGCCATTTGTCGGCACGAAAGGATTCGGACATGATTGGCAATCTGAAAAACTTTCCGGTGTTAGGCAACAACGACCTCTTTCATTCATTCCCCGCGATCGGAGCAGCCGCTAACATCCCCGGGAATTTCAAGAGAACAGGACTCCCTCCACAAACCGGCTCACGTGCTCCGGGCATTTCCCGTGTTTGGGTGAAATCACGATCAACCGCCTGCTCAGTTCAACGGGAGGCGCGATCACGCGGACGAGTGCCTTCCTGCGGAACGTTCCGTAGCACCTGCGCGGAATCAATGCCGCACCCATGCCCATGGAGACGAACTGCACCATCAGATCGAAGTTCTCCAGCTCCATGACCGGTTGCAGGTGCATCCGGTTGTCACCCGCCCAGTCGTCGATCAGTTGGCGCGAGCGGGTCTTGTCCGGCGGCAGCAACCAGCTCTGCGAATCCGCCCACTTTCTGAACCGAGCAATCGACCCGAGAGTCCCTTCGATGTCCGTTGTGCTTGGGACGATAATCGAGAATTGATCGGCCATCCGGTGGGTCACCGTGATATTTTCCGGAAGCGCTGCTGGGGCGGTTAGAATGCCCAGATCCAGACCGGAGTTGCTCACCCTTTTCATCAAGGCGGTGCCATCCAGTTGTGAAACCACGATTCTCACGTCCGGCTGACGTTTCCGCTGGGCATGAAAAATGCCTGCGATGTGAGCGAGCGCCAAATCGCTGGAAATCCCGATCCTGATCTCGCGCCGGGTTCCGAGATAATCCTCCCGAATCCGGCGCATGGCCGCTCCCAGGATGCCGGGGATGGCCTCGGTTTCCCGGAGAAGCACGGCACCGGGTTCGGTGATTTTCACCGTCCGGGTCGTGCGGTTGAACACCTTGATCCCGAGCCGCGATTCGATCGATTGCACTTGTCTCGTGAGCGCGCTTTGCGAAAGCCCGCACGCTTTCGAGGCGGCGGTGAATCCCCTGAATTTTGCGACCATCCGCAGCAAATGCAGTGAATAGAGGTCGATATCCGATTCTGACAGAGGTGTTTCTTTCATGCGTTTGATGCATCAATCTGGCCATCGAATGAATTTCCCGCAATGCCAAACCGGCTTCAGGATTCGGGCCATGGCAGATCGAACCGACAAGAATCCTCTCAATGTTCCCGGCAAATACTACAATGATCTTTCCTGCATGGACTGTGGCCTTTGCCCAGAAATCGCCCCCCAAACCTTCACCCGGGATGACGACGAAGGGCTGCCCTACGTTTGGAAACAACCGGTCACCCCGGAGGAAATCGCCGCTGCGGAGGAGGCTCGCCAAGGGTGCCCGACCGAGACGATCGGGGACGATGGATGAGCCATTCAACTCCGGGAGACGCGAACGTTGTTTGAGATCGCTTCTTCAGCGAGTATTCATCCGCCAACCACAAACCATGCTTGCCCGAAACCTGATGATTCCCGGAGTTCTCCTCGTTGCAGGACAACTGACATCCGCCGAGCCTTTGAAAATCACCTACCCGGATACCCGCAAGGACTCCGCGGTGGTGGATGTCTATCATGGCACCGAGGTGAAGGACCCCTATCGCTGGCTGGAGGACGACAATTCCGCGGAAACGAAGGCCTGGGTGTCCGCCGAAAACGCGGTGACCGACCAGTTCATAAAAGCTATCCCGCAGCGTGATGAGATCCGCGAGCGGTTGACGAGGCTCTGGAACTTCGAGCGGATCGGCCTGCCGGAAGAGGAAGGCGGGAAGTGGTTTTTCACGAAAAACTCCGGCCTCCAGAACCAATCGGTGCTCTACGTCGCGGACGCCCTGGATGCGGAGCCGAGGGTGCTGCTGGACCCTAACACCATGTCGAACGACGGCACCGTTGCCCTGTCCCGCCACCAGCCGAGCGAGGACGGCAAACTGCTGGCCTACGCGACCTCCGGCGGTGGCAGCGATTGGCTGGAGATCCGGGTGCGTGACATCGCGACGGGCAAGGATCTACCAGACCATCTCAAATGGGTGAAATTCAGCGGCATGTCGTGGGCGAAAGACAGCAGCGGATTCTACTACAGCCGTTACGACGCACCGGAGGATGGTGCGGCGCTGACACAGAAGAACGAGTTCCAGAAAATGTATTTCCACCGGATCGGCGAGCCGCAGGAGAAAGACACGCTGGTCTATGAGCGGAAGGATCAGCCGCAGTGGGGAATCGGCGGCGGGGTGACTGAGGACGGAAACTATCTGATACTGCATATCTCCCAGGGCAGCGATCCGAAGAACCGGTTGTTCTACAAATCCCTAACCAACCCGGATGCCAAGGTGATCGAGCTCTTGCCGGATGGCGATGCGGACTACCGCTTCATCGGCAACAAGGGCGCGGAGTTCTATTTCATGACCGATCTGGATGCGCCGCGATACCGGGTGATCGCCATCGACACGGGAAATCCGGAACGGAAAAACTGGCAGGAAATCATCCCCCAGGCTGCCGAACCGCTGGACGAAGTGAGCATGGTCGGAGGAAAATTCATCGCCACCTACATGAAGGACGCAAAGAGCCGGGTGGTGCGGTTGGATAGCGACGGCAAGAACCCGAAGGAGCTCGAATTGCCGGGCATCGGCACCGTTGGCGGGTTCCAGGGCAAGCAAAAGGACACCCGCGTTTTCTACGCCTTCACCGGCTTCACCAATCCCGGCGCGATCTATCAGCTCGATCTGGCAAGCGGTGAAAGCAAGCTCTGGAAGAAGCCGGATGTCGGATTCGACGGCTCGGCGTTTGTGACCGAGCAGGTGTTTTTCGAAAGCAAGGACGGCACCAAGGTCCCGATGTTCATCGTTCGGAAGAAAGACGCGCCGATGGATGGCTCCAACCGCACGCTGCTCTACGGTTACGGTGGTTTCCAGATCAGCATGCTCCCCGGTTTTTCCGTCGCCCGCGCGGTGTGGCTCGAGCGCGGCGGCATTCTGGCCGTGGTGAACCTCCGCGGCGGCGGTGAGTATGGCAGGGAATGGCATGACGCCGGAAAGGGTTCGAAGAAACAAAACGTCTTCGACGATTTCATCGGCGCGGCGGAAACCTTGATCAAAAAAGGTTACACCAAACCCCCGAACCTCGCGATCCAGGGCGGCAGCAACGGCGGACTGTTAGTCGGCGCATGCATGACGCAGCGGCCGGAACTCTTCGGCGCCGCCCTGCCGGCGGTTGGCGTCATGGACATGCTGCGGTTCCAGAAATTCACCATCGGCTGGGCGTGGCAGTCGGAATACGGCAGCTCGGACAAGCCCGAGGATTTCCCGCTGCTCTATCAATACTCGCCTTACCACGCGCTGAAACCCGGCGTGCGTTATCCAGCGACGCTGGTGAGCACTGCGGATCACGATGACCGGGTGGTTCCCGCGCACAGCTTCAAATTCGCCGCCCGCCTGCAGGAATATCAGGCGAAGGACGGTCCACCGGCTTTGATCCGTGTGAAAACCAGCGCGGGGCACGGAGCGGGAACGTCCTTGTCCAAGGTTATCGATGGCACGGCGGAAGAATGGGCCTTCCTTGAAGCGGTGCTGCCGGGGAAATGACGAGATCGGCAAGTGGGCCGAAGTCACTCCCTCGTTATTTTATGGCTCGGTGATGTTGAAGCGGAAGAACTGCTTGCCGTCAGGTTCGACCGGGAGCGGGATTTGGATCAACTCGTCGGTGGCCTTGTAGGTGCTTTCCAGTTCCGGGATCGGCCATGGCTGCCATTGGCCGAGGCTGTCGCTGGTCTGGATGGAATAGAAGCGGTTGGATTTCCGAAGGAATTGGAGCGAGCCGTTAGCGATGCTAGCCTGCCATGAACCGCTGCCGGATGCCGGCGAGCTGCCGCGGAGGTATTCCTCGTAGTTGCTCACGCCGTCGCCGTCGGGATCGGCGGTTTTGTCGCCGTTCGGGTCGAGCGCAGTGAAATAACCAATGCGCCACTCGTCGTAGAGTCCGCGGGCCCCGGTGATCCATTCGGTGATGAGCTGGATGTTGGCGGGATCCACCTCGGTCGTGCCGAGCGGGGGCATGCGCCCGAAGCCGTTGGTGCCGGCCATGCGGTTGAGGACGATGCTATGGGCGGTATCGCCGGGAACGACGTATTTGTTCAACGGGCTGCCACCGTTGTTGAGGGCGGCTCCGTTGATGAGACCGGTTTGTTCGAGTGTCAGATGGGCGCGGCCATCCCAGAAGCCGCCGACACTGCCGCCCGCTTGGTGGCAGTAGGCGCAGTTCACGGCGAAGTAGGAACGGGCGCGCTGTTCTAACGGGTATTGGGTTTCATCCGGCCGGACGTGCCGTTCGAGAGTGGCGACGGGATCGGGGGCATTTGTTAGGAAATCATTGGCTGAAAGCAGGTTGAGTTGGTTGCCAGAGTAGCCATTGATTGAATTGTCGAGATTCAGCTGGCGGGTATTGAAAGAGAGGGCATGGCCTCCTCCCGGCGTGTGGCAGGTGATGCAACTGGAGCGCCCGGGAATCTGCCAGCGCTGGGTGTGTGGCGTGCCGTGATCATCTATTTCGATGTCGAACTCGGTGCCGGGGTCCTCGACAAGGCTGGCTTCGGTCTGCGCCTCGTTCCATCGATAGCTGACGCCGTAAGAACCGGTGTCGGTTTTGACGAGCACGCGGGTTTCGATGCGTTTCTTGGTGGCGGGATTGCCGCGGCTGAGTTCGAGGTCGAAGTGTTTCACCCAAAGCATGCCTGTCGGATAGGTCCAGTTGCCATCCTTGCTCCAGGTCATCTTGCTGGTGGCATCCGGGATGGTGAACCAACGGCGCTTGAGGGCGTGATCGCTCCAGAAGGTGAGGTTCGGCTGATAAGGCAGCAGGCCGGGCGCAGGCGACAAGTCAGTTAGATCGGCGAACAGGCCGGTGGCGCTGAGGGTCGCCGGGAAGCTGCCGATCACCCCGCTGCCGGTGGTCAGGCGCATGATTTTCCCGTTGTTGTAGGCGGCGAACAGCAGGTCCTTGTTGAAGGGATCCACGCCTTGGGTCGAGAAGACGCCATAGGCGCCCGGCAAGCCGGTTAGACGGATGACGGCACCGGTGGTGGTATTCATCTGCCAGACATGGCCGGAAACCGAGTCGCTGAAGATATAGCTGCCGACCAGTGAGGGGAATCGGTTGCCGCGATAAACGTATCCGCCGACGACCGAGTTGCCCTTCAGACTCGCATCGCCCCCGGGGATGGCGGCGTGAACATATTCATAGAAGGGATCGATGCTGGTGAAGCCGGCGGGTTTGGCGGGCGGAACCGGGTTGTTAAAGGCGGTGTCGTGCGCGCCTTCCCGATAGACCCAGCCGTAGTTGCCGCCTTTGACGATCTTGTTGACCTCTTCGTAGGTATCCTGGCCGACGTCGCCGCCCCACAGGTCGCCGGTGGCGGGATCGAATGACATGCGCCAGACGTGACGCAGCCCGGTGGCCCAGAACTCGGTACGGATACCCGTTAGGGGCGTGATGGGGTTGCCATTGTAGGTGCCGGTCCAGGTACCGCCGAGGGTGGTGTGGACGAAGGGATTGTCGATCGGCACGGAGAAGCGCGCGACGCCGTTATCGGTCGGGATGGCAGCGTGGGGATTGGGCTCGAGATTGCCGGGCTTTTTGTCCACATCGATGCGGAAGATGCCGGAGAAGAAATCGAGGTTGATTTTCTGACTGTTGAAACGCAGGTCGCGCTGGGCTTCCTCATCGCCGGCGGTGTAGTAGAGATAGCCGTCATTCGGCCCGAAGTGGAGGTCGCCGCCGTCGTGGTTAGAACCTTCGTCGAGTTGGTCGAGGAGGATGAGTTCGGAGGTGGGATCGGCGACCGTGGGATCCGCGGTGCTGACTTGGAAACGCGAGATGCGCTGGTACCACGAGCCGCCATTGATTTGGACGGTATAGGCCGCATAAAAGTAGCCGTTAGTCGCATGCTGCGGATGGAAGGCCAGTCCTAGCAGACCGTGCTCGCCATTGCCACCACCGGTGATGGCCTCGGCGGGCGTGCGACCTGCGACGACAGCCTGGAGGTCGAGGAAAACGTTCTGGGTAGGGGTGACGGCGGTGATGTCCGGGATGTGTTTGATCTTGGCGATGCGCTCGCAGACGAAGATACGGTTGGTATTGCCCGGGATCGTCGCGATGCAGATGGGCTGGTTGAAGGTGAGTCCGGGAAGCGCATCGACAAGCTGCCAAGTGCTGGTGGGCGGCGCGGCGGGCATGGCGAGATCTTCGTTGATGAGCCGGAGCGAAGTGGCGAAGTCGACGGTGACGGTGGCGTCCGCAGTGAGCCCGCTGATGTTCCCCACTCGATAGCTGAAAGTGACAGGCGCGGCGCTGCCGCCCGAATGCGCGTAGAGGATCTTCCCACCGCTGAGGGTGGCGGTGCCGGTCGCGGGCGGGGCGACGATTTGCAGGGTATCGGGAAGCGGGCCACCGGTGTCGTTGGCGAGAACATCGACGAGAACTTTTTGATCCGGGTGGATGGTCGCGGTGTCATTGGCGGCGACAGGCGGTGGGAAGACGGCATTGGGTCCGGCAGAGTAGGACGAATTCACCTCGGCGATGGAAATGGCGCGGTCGTAGAGGCGGAGTTCGTCGAGCTCGAAGTGCGAGTTGGAATCGCCGGCCCACATCGAGCGGCCGATCCAGTTGTTCACGTCGTGAAGGTCGGGCAGGCGGTAAGGCAGGTCGATGCTGCCGCCGAGGACTCCGTTGCGATACCATTTCACGAGGCATCCGGTGGAACCGCTGGCACCCGCACCGTCGGCGACGGTCATTGCGAAATGATACTGGGTGCCGACAGCGGTGACGGAGGACAAGTCGGTGTTCAAACCTGTCTCCGCGCCGCCGGCCAGTTTAGCTGCGAACCGATGTGAGCCGAAGGTGCCGCCATTGTTGAGGGAGAGGAAAAGATTGTCATTCGACACGAATCCGCCGGGAGCCGTGTCGCCGTCGATGATTTCGCCGGGATCGGCCCCTGTGCCGCTGGTGAGCGAGGCGTTGCCGAAGTCGAAGATGCGCTGCCAGTTTTTCGACGAAAGCGGGGTGAGCCAGGCCTCGAAGGTGAGGCTCGGGCGGGAGGAAACGATGCCGTCTGGCAAATCGAGATAGGCAGAGATGTTGGCGGCGGTCTGGTTGCCGTTGGTGGCGGTGGCGGGTAGGATGAGTTCGGTACCGTTGAGGGTCGCGCCGTTGCCTTGGACGATGGCGATCTCGCCGGTCGCTTCATCGAGGAAAGTCGTGCCGACAGGCGCACTTCCCGAGGCGGCGTTGAAGGTCCAACGGCGCGATGGAATGGGTGCGGGTGCCGGTGGCTCGGGAGGGCCGACGGTGAGATCCGGGCCTGCGGTGTAGCTGGCAACGATTTCCGACGGGGTGATCACACGACGGTAGATGCGGAGCTCGTCGAGCGACATGTGGGCGTTCGAATCGCCGGTGTACATCGAGCGGCCGATCCAGTTGTTCACGTCTTCCATGTCGTCGAGATGGAACGCGAAATCGTCGGAGTTCTGGAGGGCTCCGTTGCGATACCAGCGGGCCTGGCAGCCGGTGGGGGTATCTTCGACGACGAGGACGTAGTGGTATTTCGTGCCCGCAGTGGTGGCTGCGGTGGAGAATGTGAACACAGGAGGGTTGCCGTCATACTGGCCTTCGAGCTGTTGGGAATTGATGTTGCCGGCGTTGTTGAAGGTGAGGCTGAGGTTGTCGTAGGCGGCGGTCGCCCCCGGCGCGACGGAAGTGTCGAGGATTTCCCCGGTGGCGGCGCCGGTGCCGTGGGTCGTGACACAGCGGCCGAAATCGAACAGCCGCTGCCAGGCTTTCGAGGAAATCGGGGTGGCCCACGCCTCGAAGCTGACGCTGGCGGTTGCGGAAACGATGCCGTTCGGGAGGTCGATGTAGGCGGAAATCGTGGCTGCAGGCTGGTTCCCGGTGGTAGTGCCCGGGAGGACGACCGCACCTCCGGTCAAGGATCCGCCGTTGCCACGCAAGGTGGCGACCTCGTTGCCCAGGGTGTCGGTGAAGGTCGTTCCGGACGAGGCTTCCGAATCCGCTTGGGTGGTGAAGGTCCATAAGTGGTCCGGAACCGGCGGATCGACGGGATCGGGCGGGTCGCCGAGGTTATCGGGCCCGGCTATCAGATTGGTGGCAATTTCCTCCGGTGACAACGCATGGTTGTAGAGCCGGACCTCGTTGTAAGCGATGTTGGCGTTGTTGTCCTGGCTATACATGGACCGGCCCAGCCAGTTGTTATAATCCTCGATCGAGGCCAGCTGAAAATTGACATCCAGCGTGGCGACCTGCGCCCCGTTCTGATACCAAGCCACCTGGCCACCGGTAGAGCCGAAGGCTCCCGCCCCGTCGGTGAAGGTGCAGACAAAATGATATTGGGTGCCGACCTCCAGGGTCGCCCCTGAATTGGTTCCAAGTTCGCCACCGCCATCCAACTTTGCCATCAGACGCTGCGTGTTGGCGATGTCGTCGCGATGGATGGCCAGGGACAGGTCGTCGCTGGAGGTGGTGTTGGTGGGTGATCCGGTCGCATTCGGCTGGATCTCCCCTTGGGACGCACCGGAGCCCCGGTCACTGTTGCTCAATCCGGCCGTGCTACCGTTGACCATCCGCCCGAAATCGAAGAGCCGTTGCCACCTCTTGATTGAGAGCGGCGTCGCCCAGATTTCCACGGTCAGGTTGGTCTTGGAGGAAATCAGCCCATCCGGCAGATCGACGTAAGCCGATATGTTCGCCGGGGAAAAATTTCCAGTGGTTGTGCCTGGCAGCTCGAGTGAAGCTCCGTTGAAGGAAGCCCCATTGCCAACCACAGCCGCGGTGGCGGTGCCGACACTGTCCGTCACAGCGGTGCCGGTCGGGGCACCGCCCGCCGTCTGGTCGAACGACCATCGGTTGGTCAGTTCGGCATTTGCAGGTAGCGACAGCGCCGGTACGAGGGCGCAAAAAGCCATGATTACGCGATTAATAGCAGCGGAAGTTGGGTTTTCCATGAATGGCCAAGTCTCCCCTCGCCACGTGGTCCGTCAATCCCCATTAGAGGGGGTGCACCATCCGGCAGGTCACGGCTCGGTGACGTTGAAGCGGAAGAATTGCTTGCCGTCCGGATCGACCGGGAGCGGGATCTGGATCAACTCGTCGGTGGACTTGTAAGTGCTTTCCAGTTCCGGGATCGGCCATGATTGCCATTGGCCGAGACTGTCGCTGGTCTGGATGGAATAGAAGCGGCTAGACTTTCGCAGGAATTGGAGCGAGCCGTTAGCGATGGACGCCTGCCACGAGCCGCTGCCGGATGTCGGTGAGCTGCCGCGGAGGTATTCCTCGTAGTTGCTCACGCCGTCGCCGTCGGGATCGGCGGTTTTGTCGCCGTTCGGGTCGAGCGCGGTGAAGTAACCAGTGCGCCACTCGTCGTAGAGTCCGCGGGCCCCGGTGATCCAGTCGGTGATGAGCTGGATGTTGGCGGGGTCCACCTCGGTGGTGCCCAGCGGGGGCATGCGCCCGAAGCCGTTGGTGCCGGCCATGCGGCTGAGTACGATGCTGTGCCCTGGGTCGCCGGGGACGACGTATTTGTTCAGAGGATTGCCACCATTGCTCAGGGCAGCTCCGTTAATGAGGTTGGTCTGTTCAAGTGTGAGATGTCCGCGACCATCCCAGAAACCGCCGACGCTGCCACCGGCCTGGTGACAGTAGGAACAATTCACGGCGAAGTAGGAACGGGCGCGCTGTTCTAACGGGTATTGGGTTTCATCCGGCCGGACGTGGCGTTCGAGGGTGGCGACGGGGTCCGGGGTGTTGGACAGGAAATCATTTTGCGAAAGCAGGGTGAGTTGGTTGCCGGAGTAGCCGTTGATGGTGTTATCCAGATTGAGCTGGCGGGTGTTGAAGGACAGCGCATGGCCGCCCTGCGGCGTGTGGCAGGTGAGGCAGCTCGAACGCCCGGGTATTTGCCAACGCTGGGTGTGCGGCGTGCCGTGGTCATCGATGGCGACGTCGAACTCGGTGCCGGCGTCCTCGACAAGATTGGCTTCGGTCTGCGCCTCGTTCCACCTGTAGCTCACGCCATACGTGCCGGTGTCCGTCTTGACGAGCACGCGGGTTTCGATGCGCTTCTTGGTCGCCGGGTTGTCGCGGCTGAGTTCGAGGTCGAAGTGTTTCACCCAGACGGTGCCTGTCGGGTAGGTCCAGTTGCCATCCTTGCTCCAGGTCATTTTGCTGACCGGATCCGGAATGGTGAACCAGCGGCGCTTGACCGCGAAGTCGCTCCAGAACGTGAGGTTTGGCTGATAGGGCAGCAAGCCGGGCGCGGGCGACAGGTCGGTTAGGTCGGAGAACAGTCCGGTGGCGCCGAGCGTGGTGGGGAAACCATCGATCACCGTGCTGCCGGTGGTGAGGCGCATGATCTTGCCGGTTAGATAAGCGCAGAACAGCAGGTCCTTGTTGAACGGATCGACACCTTGGGCGGAAATCACGCCATACGCACCCGGCAGTCCGGTCAACCGGCTCACGGTGCCATTGGCGGTGTTCATTTCCCAGACGTGGCCCGAGACAGAGTCACTGAACACATATCTCCCGACGAGCGACGGATATCTGGATCCGCGATAGACATAACCGCCGACGACGGAGTTGCCTTTGAATTGAGCATCCCCGCCGGCGACGCCGGTGTGGAGGTAATCGTAGATTGGATCGACCGAAGTGAAGCCCGCAGGCGGGTTGCCGAGGATGCCATTGAAGTTATTGGCACCCTCCCGGTATGCCCAGCCGTAGTTGCCACCTTTGACGATCTTGTTCACTTCCTCGTAGGTGCTTTGTCCCACGTCACCTTCCCAAAGGTCGCCGGTGACCGGGTCGAAAGACATGCGCCAGGCGTGGCGGATGCCGGTGGCCCAGAACTCCGTGCGCACCGAGCCCAGCGAGCCGGAGTAGTTCACCCCGAGGTAGGTGCCGTTCCACTCGCCGCCGAGGCTGGTGTGGATGAACGGATTGTCGGGCGGCACACTGAAATGGGCCACGCCACCGGTGGTGGGGATGGAGGGATGCGGGTTGGGTGGCAGGCTTCCGGGCCTCTTGTCGACGTCGATCCGGAAAATGCCGGCGTAGAAGTCTTCGTCGATCGTCTGGCTAACAGCCTGTCCCGCGGTGGAGTTCTCGCCATCGCCGGTTCCGTAGTAGAGATAGCCATCGAAGGGGCCGAAGTGAAGGTCGCCGCCGTTGTGATTCAAGCCGAAGTCGTCGATGTGGAGCAGGACCTGCTCGTTGGACGGATCCGCGATCGCGGGGCTGTTAGAATCACGACTGAAGCGGGAAACGCGTTGGAAGTAGTTGCCGCCGAGGCTCACCGTGTAGGCGACGTAGAAGTAGCCGTTGTTGGCGTAGTCCGGGTGGAAGGCGAGGCCTAACAGGCCGTTCTCAGGTTGCCCGGCCAAGAAGGGACCCATGTTGAATCCCACGCCAAGAGTCGTGAGGTCGAGAAAGACGTTGGTGGTGGGTGTGAGCGAGGTGACATCGGCCACGCGCCGGATGACGCCACCTTGCTGGCAGACGTAAAGCTGGTTCGCATCGCCGGGGACCGGAGTCAGGCAAACGGGGCGGGTGAACGTAAGCCCGGGCAACGCGTCCACCAGCTGCCAGGTGTTCGTAGGCGGAGCGGAGGGCATGGCGAGCGCCTCATTCGTCAGCCGCAGCGAGGCCGCGAAGGAAATCGTCACCGTGCCGTCCGCGGTCAGGCCGCCGGTATTGGCGACGCGATAGATGAAAGTGACCGGCGCGGCGCTGGTTCCCGTGTGGGTGTAAAGGATTTTTCCATCCTTCACGACGGCGGATCCGGTCGAGGGGGGACTGGAGATTTCCAGAGTGCTGGAAAGCGGTGCCGCGCTGTCATTGGCCAGCACGTCGACGAGCACTTTCTGGTCCGGATGGATCGTCGCACCGTCGTTGACAACGACCGGCGGGCCGAAGCTGGCATCAGGGCCGTTGCCATGGGACGTTAGAATCTCGCTGGCAGTCAGCGCACGGTCGTATAGGCGAAGCTCGTTGATCGCGAAGTTCGAATTCGAATCGCCGGTGTATTGCGAGCGACCGATCCAGTTGTTCACGTCATCGATTTCAGCAAGTCGATAATTGAGGTCCACGGTCCCCTGGAGGACGCCGTTGCGGTACCATTTCGCCTGACTGCCGGAGGAACCGTATGTCCCGCCCCCCTCCTGCACGGACATGACATAGTGATATTCCGTGTTGGCGGATGTGGAGCCGGAGAGGTCGGTATCCGCAATCAGGTCAGCCCCTCCATTGAACTTGCCCATGAGACGCTGGTTCCCGAGGGAGTTGTTATTGTTGAGGGACAGGAAAATGGTGTCCGAAGCAGCCGTGCCTCCGGGGGCGGTCGTGCCGTCGATGATTTCCCCGGCAGCGGCTCCCGGCCCGCTGGTCACGGACGAGTTCCCGAAATCGAAAAGGCGCTGCCAGAGTTTTGAGGAAAGCGGGGTGATCCACGCTTCGAAGGTGAGGCTGTCGTGTGACGAAACGAGGCCGTTGGCGAGATTGAGGTAACCGGAGATGTTAGCCTCGGTCTGATTGCCGTTGGTGGTGCCGGGCAGGACGAGGGAGGTGCCGGTGAGCGTGGCTCCGTGGCCGAGGACCGTGGCGATTTCTCCCGTTCCCTCGTCGGCGAAGGTGGTGCCGGACGGCGCGTCGCCGGCGGCAGCGTCGAAAGTCCAGCGCCGTGCGGGTATCGGTTGCGGCACCGGAGGTTCCGGCGGGCCGACCGTTGGATCCGGACCGGAAGTGTAGCTCGCTTGGATTTCCGGCTGGGAAATGACCCGCCGATAGATGCGGAACTCGTTCAACGACAGGTTCGAGTTTGAGTCGCCGGAGTACATCGAGCGGCCGATCCAGTTGTTCACGTCCTCCATGCCGTTGAGGCGGAACGGGAAATCCGCGGAGTTCTGGAGCGCGCCGTTGCGATACCAGCGGGCTTGGCAACCGGCCGCGCCGTAAGTGCCGATGCCATCCTCGACGACCAAAACGTAGTGATACTGCGTGCCCGGTGCCGTGATGGCGCTGGTGAAGGAAAACTGCATGGGGTTGCCGTCGTACTGCCCTTCGAGCTGCTGGGAATTGATGTTGCCTGCGTTGTTGAAGGTGAGGCTCAGGTTGTCATAGCCGGCAGTGACACCGGGGGCCGTGGCGGAATCCAGAATTTCACCGGGGGCCGCCCCGGCACCGCGGGTGGTGACACAACGCCCGAAGTCAAACAGCCGCTGCCAGGCTTTCGATGACAACGGAGTCGCCCACGCCTCGAAGCTCACGCTGGGCGAGGAGGTGACAATCCCGTTCGGCAGATCGAGGTAAGCGGAAATTGCTGACGCGGTCTGGTTGCCGGTCGTGGTTCCGGGCAGGACCACCGCGCCGCCGGTCAGTGAGCCGCCGTTGCCGCGCAAGGTCGCGATCTGTCCGCCGACGCTGTCGGTAAAGGTGGTGCCGGACGGAGTTGAGGACTGCGCCTGGGTGGTGAAAGACCACAGGTTGTCCGCGACCGGAGGAGCGACGGTCTGGGGAGTCACGATGGAATCCGGACCCGCGACGAGGTTCGCGTTGATTTCCGGCGAGGTCAGGACGTGGTCGTAAAGACGGACTTCGTTGTAATTCGCGTGGGAGAGCAAGTCGTTGGTGAAATTCGAGCGCCCCAGCCAATTGTTCACGTCCTCGATGTTTTGCAGCCGGAAATTCACGTCGGCCGTGGTGACCGGAGCCCCATTGCGATACCAGGTCATGCGTCCGCCGGCCGAGCCAAAGGCCCCGACGCCATCCTGAAAGGTAAAAACGTAGTGATGCATCGCACCCGACGTGGTCAGCAGGGTGGTATCGTTTTGCACCATCTGGGTGCCATTGAGCCACGCCTTCATCCGTTGGGTATCGATGCTGTTCAGGCAAAAGTTCACATAAACGGCATCGGAAGCGGCCTGATTACCGGGTGCGGTTCCGGAATCAATGATCTCCCCCGCCGCACCACCGCCGCTGCCCCCCGATGAGCGGCCGAAATCGAACATCCGTGCGTTTGCCTTGTAGCTCAAAGGAGCGGCCCAGATCTCGACGGTCAGATTGGTTTTCGACGAGAAAATGCCGTTCGGCAGGTTCACGTAGCCTGAAATGGCCGCTGCCGTCTGGTTGCCGTTGGTCGTGCCGGTGATCGTCAGACCGGTCCCGGTGAATGTGGACCCGTTTCCTTCCACGGACGCGACAGCCCCCGAAATACTGTCGATCATCGCCGTGCCAGCGGTGGCGTTCCCCGTCGGTTCGTTGAAGGACCAGCGGTTCGTCAAGTCAGCCTGGGCCGGCAGCACGAAGGCGCAACCAGCCATAAGGGCGAGCGAACTCGCGAAAAATCGAGGGTTTTCCATTCACTGGGAACCTTCCCAAGGCCCGCTGAACTCGTCAACCCCCCATTATTGGGTGGAACCACCCATGTCTGCATGCCTCACCGCAGCAGGTTCCACGCGGTCACCAGCGCCTTGAGGCCGGCCATCTCGATGGAGGAATCCACGCCCGCACCCCACAGCAGGCGGCCGTCGTCGTGCTGGAGTTGGACATAAGAAGCCGCACTCGCATCCGAGCCGCCGCGGACGGCGTGGGAGCGGTAGTCGGTGACTTTGAAATCCTTGAGACCCGCTCCTTCCAGCGCGTGGACGAAGGCGTTGATCGGGCCGTTGCCGAAGCCTTCGATGGCCTTTTTTTCTCCGCCTATCAGGATGCTGGCCTGGCACTGGACCTGCCCGCGTTCGCCGACGTGGTGGATCAGCTCGTATTCGAGGACATCCAGCGGGCTCGCGATGTTGACGAACTCCGCGAAGAACGCCTCGCGGATCTCATCGGTGGTTAGCTCGCGGCCGTGTTCGTCGGCCAGATCGTAAATCCGCTTGCCGACCTGCGGGTGCATCGACTTCGGCAGATCGAAGCCGTGCTCGCGGTCGAGCACATAGGCGACGCCGCCTTTTCCTGACTGCGAGTTGATGCGGATAATCGCCTCATATGAGCGGCCGATGTCCTGCGGATCGATCGTCAGATAAGGCACGCCCCACGGGATGTTAGAATCCTGTTCGGCTTCCTTCGCGCGGCGGTCGAGGCCCTTCTTGATCGCGTCCTGATGGGAACCGGAGAACGCGGTGAAGACCAGTTCGCCGGCATACGGCTGGCGTTCGGGCACGTTCAGGCGAGTCACCCGTTCGTAAACCGTGCGGATCGATTGCAGGTCGGAAAAATCCAGGCCCGTCGCCACGCCGTGGCTGTTCAGGTTCAGCGCGACGGTGACGATGTCCAGGTTTCCCGTGCGTTCGCCGTTGCCGAACAGCGTGCCCTCAACCCGATCCGCCCCGGCCATCAGGCCGAGCTCCGTCGCCGCCACACCGGTGCCGAGGTCGTTGTGCGTGTGCAGCGAAACGATCACGGAATCGCGGCATTTCAAATTCCGGCACATCCACTCGATCATGTCGGCGTGAATGTTAGGCGTGGTCCACTGGACGGTGTCCGGCAGGTTGACGATCATCTTTCTATCAGGCGTCGGCAGCCAGACGTCGATCACCGCGTTGCAACACTCC
The DNA here is from genome assembly GCA_041739215.1 of Akkermansiaceae bacterium. Classification (GTDB taxonomy): domain Bacteria; phylum Verrucomicrobiota; class Verrucomicrobiia; order Verrucomicrobiales; family Akkermansiaceae; genus Luteolibacter. The sequence continues at coordinate 19,089 of JBGSOI010000187.1, read as the reverse complement.
AGGGCGAAGTCCAGCTCGGTGTCGGAAAACGACTCGGGCGAATACTGCAACACCACCTCGGTGCGCGGGACGGTCGGCACCAGCTGTTTCACCAACATCGCACCATCCACGGCGATCTGTTTGATCGACTCGCGCGACGCATCGCTGAACGTCACCCGCCGCTGCAGCGGCGAGGTCGAGTTGTAAATGTGGACGATCGCCCGCTTCGCGCCGTCGATCGCCTCGAACGTGCGGCGGATCAACGGTTCGCGCGTCTGCACCAGCACCTGGATCGTGACGTCGTCCGGGATCCGGTTTTCATCGATTAGGCGGCGCAGGAAATTGAACTCGGTGTCCGCCGCCGAGGGGAAACCGACCTCGATCTGCTTGAAGCCAACCCGGACTAACAAATCGAAGAACTCCAGCTTCTCCTCGATCGACATCGGTTGTGGCAGCGCCTGGTTGCCGTCGCGAAGATCGACCGAGCACCATTGCGGGGCGTGGGTCAGCGTCTGATCCGGCCAAGTGCGGTCAGGCAGGGAGACCGGCGGAAACGGCCGGTATTTCGAGAGAGAAGTCGGATGCATTTTTGAAAATAGAGAGAGGTTTGAAAAAGGATGGCGCTGCGCCTCAAGATGGGCGGGCCGGTGAACGAAAGTAAGCAAAGCGGAAGGTCAACGGGAGGCCAACCCTAGAAGAAGGGGGCGCAGCAGGGTTCCGTTGAGGAGCAGGTTCACGGCGCAAACATAGAAAATTTGCCGCGCCGGTCAACCGCGAAGATTCGGCGGCATTCCAATCGGAAAAACCACGGAACCCTAGCAGACCCACGGCTTTGGGGTTGCAATCCGTGCGGATTCAGTGAGATATCCCCCTAACACCAACCATGAAACTCCCCTCGCTCGTCGCCACCGTCGTTTTTTCCACACTCGTTCCAACCTTCGCCATCACCGATGCGGAGATCACTCCTGCCGCACTCGCCGGGAAGTCGCTGACGTTCACCATTGAAACCGCAGGCGGTGGCTTCGCCGACACCGGCACCTGGACCGGGACTTTTGGAAATCCGACATTCACGGTCACCAAGCTCACCGGCAACACGGTGAACATCACCACCACCCACACCACCACCCTTAATGGATTCACCATCGTCACACTGCCGGAATTCGTTGCGGGTTCCGGCACCACGACCATCACGCTCGACACCCAGTCGGGCGTCGGCAGATATGAAGTGAACTTGTCGCCGGTGGGCCCCGGCTATCAGATCGGCACTTTCACCATTGGTGCCGCAGCCGTCAAAGCCCCCGAGATCAACGTCCTCAATGACGGCGACAAACTGACCGACGGCAGCGCCAAGGTCGGCTTCGGCACGGTAAAAACCGACAAATCCGTGGTCGAAAAGTTCACCATCAAAAACACTGGCAAGGGCAAACTCACCGGCCTTGCCATCACCAAGAACGGTGCTAACAAGGCTGACTTCACCGTCGGAGCCCTGCCCAAAACCAGCCTCGCCGCCGGAGCCAGCATGACCGTCAACGTGACCTTCAAGCCAACTTCGAAAGGCAAGAAAGCCGCCGCCATCCACTTCAAGAGCAACGACGCCGACGAAAGCCCGTTCGACATCAAGCTCGCCGGCACGGGCACGAAGTGAGCCCTAACGGGTGATCCCGCGCTGTGAGTTTTCGATGAATTCTATCAAGTGCTTCACCACCGGGATGTCCCCGGTGTGGGTGGCCTTGAGCGAGCTGAGCGCGAGGGCGAGATTCGCGTCTTTCTTGAGGAACAGTTTCTTGTAGGCCGTCTTGAGCGCTTTGATGTCGTCCTCGTCAAATCCCCGGCGTTGCAGCCCGATGGAGTTGAGGCCGCGGGTTGTCGAAGGATTGCCCTCCACGATCATGAACGGCGGCACGTCCTGAACGACCCGCGACAGCCCGCCGACGAGCGCGTGCTTGCCGACGCGGCAGAACTGGTGGATCGCCGCCGCTCCGGAAATGATCGCGTGGTCATCCACCTCGATGTGACCTGCCAGGGCGACTGAATTCGAAAGGATGATGTGACTGCCCATCTGACAGTCGTGAGCGATGTGCGAGTAGCACAGGAACAAATTGTGCGAGCCGATGCGCGTCACCGAATCCGCGTGGGTGCTGCGATGGACGGTCGTGTTCTCCCGGAAAACGTTGTGGTCGCCGACTTCCAGATAGGTCGGCTCGGCGGTGTATTTGAGATCCTGGGTTTTCCCGCCGATGGCGGCAAACGGGAAGAACTCATTGCCCCGCCCGAACTTCGAGGTCCCTTCGAGCACGACGTGCGAATGCAGCACGCAATCGTCGCCAACCTCGACATTGGCTCCGATGACACAGAACGGCCCGACGCGGACATTGTGTCCCAACTTGGCGTGCGGCGAAACGATGGCGGAGGGGTGGATCACGGCCGAAATTTCTGCGGACGACGGCCGAAAGACGAGGCTTTTTTCTCCGCCGCGATTTCGAAACCGGATTTTCTCGATCCCGGCTGCGGGTGGCGGCGAGACTCCGCCATGTCCACGCTTGCCGAATCCCACGTCGATCTGCCCACCGCCCGCGGCCCGATGCGAGTCCACCTGTTCATCCCCGACGGCGGCGCGCGGTATCCGGCCGTCATCTTCTACTCCGAGATTTTCCAAGCCACCGGCCCGATCCGCCGGATGGCCGCGGCCCTCGCCGGCGGAGGCTATCTGGTCGCCGTGCCCGAGGTGTATCACGAATTCGAGCAGCCCGGCACCGTCCTCGCCTACGATACAGAAGGCTCCGCCCGCGGCAACAGCCTGAAAACGGAAAAGGAGATCGCCTCCTACGACGAGGACACCGCCGTGACCGCCAAATTCCTGCTAGACCACGGATCGTGCACCGGCCGGATCGCCAGCTTCGGCGTCTGCCTCGGCGGCCACCTCGCGCTGCGGGCCGGCCTCCATCCCGACGTGGCCGCGGTGGCGGCGTTCTATCCAACGGATGTCCACACCGCCACCCTCGGCCTCGGCCAATGCGACGACACGTTGAAGCGACTAACTAACAACATCCAAACTCCCCTGCTCTTCGTCTTCGGCCGGCAGGATCCCCACGTCCCGGTGGAAGGCCGGCGGCTGATCCATCGCGAACTGGAGGACGCGGGCGTGGACTTCGAGTGGCACGAGTTCAACGCCGCCCACGCGTTTCTCCGCGACGAAGGGCCGCGCTACAATCCCGCGCTCGCACGGGTGGCGATGGCCTTGCTGCTGCGGTTTCTAGCAGAGAAAATCGGGTGACTCACGCGAACGTCCCCTTCCGCTTGTTGCACCAGAAAGTTGTCTGGAGTTCACGATTTATCGTGCTCTTCAGACGGGCTCAACGATCGGCGGCGGCACCCCGGGCGAGCAACTCCTGGGTCTGTTGGATCCGAGCATCCACCATGGAAATCTTCCAATCGGGAAACCGGCTTTTGACCGCTTGGAAGGACTCAACAGCTTCCTGAAGTAGACGAATGGATTCCTTTCGATCCGTTGCCTTCCCCGCTTCTTCGAGCAACAAATACGCCCGGAAATAACCGTCTACCGGATCGTCGAACTGCTTTATTTTTCCTGCTCTTCCAAACGGTTCTTCTGGCTCGCCATCTTCCACCGCCCCGTCTTGCTTAGCATTTGATTCCTTATGTGGACCGGAAGGGCATCTATCTCCGTCCAGTAAGTCATGGACTCAGGAGCTTGACCCATATCCCACGAATACAAGTAGGCTCTCCCTTCTCTTACGCCATCGTAGCGCAGTGAATACATCGATCCGGCGCCATCCCTATCCCCCGCCTTCTCGATAAAGCGGGCGGCAGAGAGGTGGATTCCATAGCTTCTGATGTAGACGTATCGAGCAATGAAAACGGTCACTCCCAAGATAAGGAAAACAGCGATGAGCTTCTTGTTCATTCTCTCACGAGTGTTTGGATACGCCGGTGGTAACGCTTGATTCAGGGATCTAATACCCGACTCTCTCTGGACCATACTTCTTGGATATACGGAATTTCCAACAGGACGATAAGCCAATTTAATGCCGCGGGGAAAGATAACCAAACCTGGCTCGAAGTGTGGCGGTGGCACCGCTAGTTCCGCGGGTTCCACCAGCCGTTGTTGTCGGCGGGGCCGCAGAAGCCGATGTTGGAGGAGTCGTTGGATCCACCGTAGAAGTTCGTGCTGGATTTCGCGGACGGAAGTTCCTCGCTGATGTGGCCGTCGCACCAGGCGACGAGGGCGCGGCCGTTGAAGCGGAAATGCACACTGGGCTGCATGACTCCGTCGAGCTGCCAATCGGCATCCACCGAGCGGGGCGGATCGGCGAACGGGTATTCCTGGACACCGTCCGAGACAGCGAAAGCGGTGGTGGCGAACATGAGGGTCCGCGCGGGACTGGCGACGTTGGCGGGGCGGTTCGGCCTGACAGGGTTTTCCGGGAGGCCGCCGATGTAGATGGAGTTGTAACCGTAGCCGCCGGAGCCGTTTTCGAAGGAGCTGTTGCCTGATAGATGGCGCTTGAACTCGGGGCACATGCCGACGCTGCGGCTGAGGCCCAAATAGGGGGAGAGGTAGCCTTTCTCGGGATCGAATTTCTGTTTGGCACTGGTCCGCGCGCCGTGCCAGCGGATCTTGTTAGCCTGGTCGGAGGAGGGGCAATAGGTCTGATGGTCCGCGACGTAGAGCAGGTTCGCGGCGGCGAGCTGGCGGAGGTTTTCGGTGGAAACCGTTTGGTTTGCCCGCAGCCGGGCGGATTGGAATCCCAACACCGAAAGCATGGCCAGGACTGCGACGATGGCAATCACGACGAGCAACTCCACGAGGGTGAAGCCGATGGATCGCGGGTGACGCCTTGGCTGTTTCATGGGACCGGAATGAGTTCGGCGGCGAGGCGATGGAATACCGGCTTGGGTCCGGTCGGGAGGATGATGGTCGCCTGTTTGAGCGTGTCGCCGGATTCGGTGATGGCGGCGCTGCCGGACAGCGGGCCGGCGTCGATGGATTCCGCCACGAGGCTCCAGTGGATGAGATCGGTGCTGGACTCGACGCGGAGGTTTCCACCGGTCCGATAGGCGAGCCGGGTGAGGTTGAGGGAGGTGGCGGCCGGAGTGGCGGAGATTTTCAAAGCGCCGCTTCCGGTTAGATACGCGATCAGGTTCGGGGTGCCGTTGTGATCGGGATCGGCGGCGGGCAGGGCGTCAGCGCCAGCCAAACCTCGGGCGGCGGTCCATGCGGGGTAAGTGGTGGTGGCGGCCGAAAACACGCCAACGGCATCGAGGTCGAATCCGCCGGTGTAGTAGTTGGTCGGATAGGGATCGATGACGATGGCTCCGGTGGAATCATGGGACGCGTGCGCGGGATCGTTGGTGCCGACGGCGTCGATGACGCGGACGTGGGTGATGCGCTGGATATCGAGATCGGGCGAGGCGGAGCGCAGTTCGGCGAGATCGAACGGCGTGCCGTAGCCTGCCAGATATTTCCCCGCGAGATTGCGGATGTCGGTGGGATTCACGGAGCCGCCCTGGCCGATGTTGGCGTTGCCAGGGGTGAGCGAGGTGGAGGGAAAGCGGAAGAAATTCACACCATCCGAGCTGACCTCGACGTGGGCCAACTCAAGGAAGCTGGTGCTGAAGCTGTTTTCAAAGACCGCAAAATCCGGACCAGGCACATCGCCGAAAGGAGCGCTGAAGGTGAGCGTCACGCTCCCGCCATCGCCTAACGAAACGACGGTGTAGGGCTCGTCCGGGGTGGCGTCCGCGGGACCGAGCGTGTCCTCCCCCTCGCCAAATGACGCCGGCACGGGATTCGCGGAAGCGATGTTGGTGGGTCCGCGGGTGACCTCGGCGGCGGTGGCCCAGAGGGTGATGCGGGAGTCGTCCGCGGCGATGGCGTCGGAACCCGGCTCACCGGCAGCCGGTGGAAACGGTCCGGCAAGCGCGTGACCGGTTAGAGCGGCACCCAGCAGGGCGGCGTGGATTCTTGGAGAGGCCATGGGAAAATTTCCCACGCGCCCGGAGATGCCGGGCGCGTGGGATCGGTTGGGTATTTCAGTGCTGGCGGCGGCGTTTGAAGATCACCACCGAGCCAACGATGGCGAGCAGGGCGGATGAGGTTTCCGGAATCGGCGCGACGGACGGTTCCGCACTCCCATCGGATAGAAACAGCGCGTCCGACGAGCCCGGCTGGATCGTGTGGGTGGAGATTCCGTAGCTCAGGGTCCAGCTATCGGCAGGCGCGGCACCGGGATTGTAGCTGAAATCCTGATTCTGATAGCCCGTCCCGCCCGCGACCCAATGCACCCAATACGTCCACGGCGGCGAGGACGATCCCCACTCTTCCACGCTATTGAGGGAGAAATAGTTCACAAAGTAATTCACCGGGAACTCCGCGTTCCCGTAGTCCGCCAGCGAGACTCCCAAGGCGGAATCCCCGGCGACCGCCTGCGCGACCAGGAATGCGGAATCCTGCGGCGCGGAGGCATTGTAGGTGTAACGGACCTCATAGGTGCGGACACCGAGATTGGTCGATTCCAGGATGAGGTAGGAGGTATCGTTTCCAGTGCCGACAATGATGTTGGCGGCTTGGGAAACGGACGGCAGCAGGCAGGTGCCTGTGACAACGGCAAGGAGGAATCCCCGCCGCGATTGACTTGATTTCATGTTTTTCTCTTCGGTATCTGACATTGTTTACGAAGAGAGGACTCCGGGCTAACAGCCCTCGGTCTTCTCCCGTCGATCCCCTTTCGCGGAGGACCATGGACCCGCTTCGCCAACGGATTGGCGGACGGGTGACGAGCCTGCGAAGGGCCAAGTATTCGGGCTCCCGGCTTCATGCCTCCTCCCCGTCTTCACCGCCGTTGCGGGCGATTGACTGTGTGGGGATTCGTATCCGGATACCGCTGCGCGACAGCTCCGGGTTCTAACCGGATTCCATGGCGCCTTCGTGATTTGTCGCCCGAGGAGTCACCTTTCGGCGGGCCCGATGCAAGCCGAAACTCGCCCGCTGGCGACTGACGCGGTTCATACCCGGCGCGGCCTTTGGGATTGACGACGGTCGGACCCGTCCGCTTCATAAATGACGTGAAATCTCCGCAAACCCTCGGGCTGTTGCTGGCCTTGCTTGCCACGGCCCGCACCCACGCCGAGGTGCTCGAAACCCTCAAAACCCGCGACGGCAGGGAGTATCTGAAAGTCGAAATCGTGGCGAACGACGAGGTGGGCCTGCGGATCCGGCACGAGGCCGGGACCGCGAGGATTCCCTTTGAGAACCTGCCCGACGACGTGCAGAGGAAATACCGGTTTGATCCGCGCAAGGCAGCGGCCAAAAAGCAGGAGGAACTCCGCGCCCAGGCACTCCATGAAGAAAGCACAGCCGGCGCGCTTACCGCTCCCGGCAAGAATCCTGCCGCGTCAAATGCCGCTTCCCCCACCCCGGAGTCCGAATTCTCACCGCCTGCCGACGATCTGGCGAAGGAAAAACTGGAAGCCTACATCGTCGAGATGAAAGTCCGGGTCGAAACCGCGAAGGTCGAAGCGGCCAAGCTCAGGGCAGAAGCAAGAATCGAGGGGTCCAAGACTCGCTCGGTGCCCGATGGGGTCGATAGCCGGGGTAGATCCCGCTCGAAAAGTGTGCCTGACAAGGGGGCAAAATTCAAAGGCAGGAAGCTGGAGGAGGAGGCTGCGGCCATTGACCGCCAGATCGCGCGGGCGAGGGTGTTGATCGGCACCGCGGAGGCAAAATATAACAGACTGATGGGCGTCGTCACCTCGCCAGAGCCACCGCCCGGCACCGCGGTCAACACGCCCTGAAACGATGCGCCCCCCGGGCTAACGGGATTCCGCAGGCTGAAATGGCGTTGACCGGGAATCCCGCCCGTGCCAGCCTAATTCACTTATGAAGTGCATCCCGGCTCTCTCCGCCATCGCCGTCCTCAGCCTTGTGGCTTGCGAAACCATGACGGGTCCCATCACCAGCGGGGATTTCGATCCACTCCGTCCACCGGGTGGCAATGTGACACCCAGCGCGACAACCAACCCCGCTTTCAAAGCGGGCCAGTTCGTCCGGGCGGCGATGGACAACACGGCGTTCTTCAAAGTCCGCCCGAAAGGCGACGCGGATGCCGACAAGCTGCTGGTGCGGGGCACTTCGATGAAAGTGATTTCCTACAGCGGCAGCTATGTGAGGGTGGAGCTTGATAGCGGTGAGGTCGGTTTCGTCCCCTCGGTGATGCTTGAGGATCCGAACGCCGCGGCGACCCTGGCCCCGACGACGAATCCCGGCGAATATCAGGTTTATCCGCCACTGCCCGGCGGTCCCGGGTTCGGCGGGGCGTTGCCGCCCCTTGATCCGACGGGTCTGCCGCCGGATGGCGCGATCCCCACGGTGATTGATCCCGACGCCCCACCCAGTGCGCCGGTGCCACCGGTCACCCCGACCAGCGAGACCTTCCCGACTCCTCCCGTCGAGCCCCAACCGGAGTCCGCCCCGCTCCCGCCTAACGGCGAGGAGCTCAACGCGGAAAAGCCCGAGTAGAAATCAGGCGCGGTAGCGTTCGTAGGCGTCCACGATCCGGCCCACCACCGGATGACGGACAATGTCCGAGCGGGAAAACTGTTGGAAGGCGATTCCCTCGACGCCTTGCAAGGCATGCTCTGCTTCCGCCAGGCCGGAGCGCACTCCGGGCTTGAGATCGACCTGTGAGCTGTCCCCGGTGATGACCATTCGCGATTCCTCACCGAGCCGGGTGAGCGCCATGAACATTTGCTCGCGGGTGGTGTTCTGGGCTTCGTCGAGGATCACGAACGAACGTGACAGGGTCCGGCCTCGCATGAAGGCGAGCGGAGCGATTTCGATAGTGCCTTCGTCGAGATACCGCTGGGCTTCCTCGGGGTCCAGCATGTCGTGGATCGCATCGTAAAGCGGGCGCAGGTACGGGGCGACCTTTTCCTGGAGGTCGCCGGGGAGAAATCCGAGCGCCTCGCCTGCCTCGACCGCCGGGCGGGTCAGGATGATGCGCTGCATGATGCGGCGTTTGAGCAGCGTGAGGCCCATCGCCATCGCGAGATAGGTCTTGCCGGTGCCTGCGGGGCCGAGGCCGAAAACAACCTCGTGAGTCTCGATGGCGCGGACGTATTCGAGCTGTGCTGGAGTCCGCGGGATGACCGGTTTGCGGCCACGCGAACCGACCAACCGGACGCCCGAAAGTTCCGCCACTCCGACCGCACCGCCACCGGAAGCGACATCCACTGCGAGCCGGAAATCCCGTTGCTCGATGCTGCCACCCTTGCGTTGGGCGCTTTCCAGGTCGGCGAAAACCGCACGGGCCCGCGCCAAGGCCGTGGGTTCGCCGGAGAGGTGGATCCAGCCGTCGCGGGTGACGGTTCTGACGCCGGTTTCCGCTTCGAGGTAGGCCAGGTTTTTCGGATCGTTGGCAAGCAGCGCATGGAGAAACTGCGGGGTGTCGAATTCCAATCTGATTTCCATCGGCTCACCGTCACTCATATCCCCCGGATCTACGCGGAATGCGGCACGCCGTCAAAAGTGAAAAGCCACGGGCGGATTCTTGTTCCTTGAATCTCAATCGTGCGCTGCTTGAATCCCGGGCGTGAATCCCTGTTACAGTCTTCTCGCGGTGGTGTTGCTCGGGGCCTGTGCGGGCCCGCGGGAAGCGTTGGTGGTGAAACAATTCCAACTCCGCGACCAGGAATCCGGCAAGACCGACGAGCCGATGGTCAAAATGGAGAAAGACCGCCGCCTGCATGGAGCCGTCAGCATGGCCGAGCGGCGCAACAAGCTGGGCCAATATTACACCCTGCTATGGCACGATCCCGCAGGCGTGAACCAAGGCAAGGTGGAGGTGATTTTCCAATACCAGCAAGGGGCCTCCGCCAGCCGGGTGAAACGGATGGTTAGAGAGTTCCCCGCCGGCGACGCCGAAGGCTCCGTGGAGTTCGCTGTCATCGGCGACGACTATTTCAAAGGCGGCAGAGTGCTGGCGTGGAAGGCCACACTGCAAAGGGGAGGCCGGGAGATCGCCACCCGCCAATCTTACCTCTGGCAGTGATCGGTTAATTTCGAGATGGATGATTGACCATCGTCTTCTCTGATTTTATAGTCACGGACCCTTCGCCGCCCAAACGACGGCTATTTTCTCAGTGATTACGGAATGCCCAATTTTGATCGGAGTCTTCGAAGGATTCAGCTGGATCCGTTGTGAGGGGAAAGGCTCGTTTTTGAACAGTCCCGCCATGAAGGGCTTCGGCGACGAGCGGATCGCGGCTGGCGAACGCTGTCTGGTGGTCGATCTGGGAGCCTGCAGCGGCATGGATTCCACCTTCATGGGCACTCTCGCCGGCATGGCGACCCGCCTCTCCGCCCACGCCGGAGGCGTCCTCCAGATCGCTGACAGCGGAGCCCGCAACCGGCGCTCGCTGGAGGATCTCGGGCTGGATTTTCTGTTGGAAATCGATCCTGCGGACGCCGTATGGCAACCGGAAATCGAGAAGGTTCGCATGGCCTTGCGCCTGCCCCAGAAGGTGGTGGTGCCGGGCCAGGTCGAGCGGGCTGCGCATGTCCTGGAAGCCCATCAGGTGCTTGCCGAGACCAACGACAAAAACGCACGGGTGTTCTCCACGGTCGTCTCGATGTTAGAAGATGAGCTGGCGGAAAAACAGAAGCTGGCCGAGCTGCCGGAAAAGAGTTAAGGCTCTTCTCCGGGATGATTCTGAAAAACTGATTCCCGCGAGATGCACGCCTCCACTCTCATCACACTCGCGGTCTGCGCCCTGATCATCGTGGGGTTGTCGGTGGCGCTCCAAAACCAACGCCGCAGGGTTCGGTCCATCCGGAAAAAGTTCAACGACCTGGAAGGCGAGGAGCAACGGATGTTCACTTTCCTCCACGATCTCGGCCTCGCGATCGAGAACGAACCCTCGCCATCGGTGCTGTCGCGCATCATCGTTGATGGCATTGAAAAAGTCGTCACCGCCCGCGGCGGGGCCATTTACTTTGTGAATTCCGAAGGCGATTTCCTCAATCCTTCCTATATCTCCGAGGATTGTCCGCCGCTCATCGGGATTCCGTTGGAAATCCGCAAAAAGGCGGAGCGCGACCCGCGGGCGCTCGAAAGCCATGTCCGCCTTTCCCGGGTCCCGCTGAATGATGGCATCCTCGGCTACTGCCTCGCCGTCAGCGAACCGATCCACGTGCTGGACGTGAAAAACCACCCGGCCTTCCGCGACGCCTTTTCCCGCTATACGGACGATGTGTCGGCGCTGCTCTCGCCCTTGCGCCACGCAAACAAGGATCTCGGGGTGCTGGTCGTCGCCCGCCGCCACCAGGACGGGAGTTTCAGCGCCAATGATTTCGCCGTCTTCCGGACCGCGGCGGAACAATCCTCATTCGCCATCGGCAACGCGCGGATCCACCGGGAAGCCCACGAAAAGCGGGCGATGGAAAGCGAACTGCAAAACGCCCGCGAAGTACAGCGGATCCTGCTGCCCCAGCAGGACCCGGTCGTCCCGGGATTCCGGATCAGCGGCACCAACCTCCCCGCGCGGATCATCAGTGGCGATTATTACGACTACCTCGATTTGGGAGACCGGAAACTCGGGATCGCCATCGCCGACGTTTCCGGCAAAGGCGTGCCCGCCGGCTTGCTGATGGCGATGTGCCGCAGCGCCCTGCGGTCGGTTGCGCCCGGCGAGACCTCCCCGTCCAAAGTCATGGCCGCGGTCAACCGCCAGCTTTTCCCCGACATCCGCGAGGACATGTTCATCAGCATGGCCTACAGCGTTTTGGATGCACACAGCGGCAAGCTCACTCTCTCCCGCGCGGGGCACGACCCGGCACTGCTGTTCCGTCGGGAAACCGGCAAGGTCGAGCTCCTGCGCTCGCCCGGCCTCGCCCTCGGAATCGATGGCGGCGCGGTCTTCGAGCGGGTGACCCGGGACCAGGAAATCGAGCTCAAGTCCGGCGATTGCGTGCTCTTCTACACGGACGGCGTGAAGGAAGCCGTCGATGGCGACGAGGAGGAATTCGGCATGGAGCGCATGTCCGAAGCCTTCCGCCTGGCCGCTCCGATCGGTGCGGAAGCCGTTCTCATCCGGATGCAGGAAGAGCTTAAATCATTCACCGGTGAAGGCCCCCAGATGGACGACATCACGCTCGTCGCCGTCGAGAAGCGTTAGCCCTTCTTCCCGCCTTTAGAATCATGCAAATCAAGTCAGCCGTCTTCCACATCAGCGCCCGCGACATCCAATCGGCCCCGGACTGGGATCGGCCGGAGTTCGCCTTCATCGGCCGCTCCAACGTCGGCAAGTCGTCGATGATCAACATGCTGTCTAACAAAGATGCGCTCGCCAAAGTTTCCGCAACCCCGGGCAAAACCCAGCTCCTCAATTTCTTCGTCATGAACGAATCCTGGAGCCTCGTCGACTTGCCCGGTTACGGTTATGCCAAAGTCGCCAAGAGCGAGAAAATCAATTTCAACGAGTCCGTCGGCGACTATCTCGACCAACGCGCAAACCTCCGGTTGGTGTTTGTCCTGATCGACTCGCGCCTGACTCCGCAGCCCGTCGACATCAGCTTCGTCAGCTGGCTGGGCGAATGTTCGGTTCCCTTCGCTCTGGTCTTCACCAAGGCCGACAAGCAATCGCCGAAAAAGACCAACGTCTCGATCCAGGCCTTCCTCGAAAGCATCCCTCAACACCTAACCGACGTGCCGAAGGTCATGAGTTCATCAAAAGACCGTACCGGGCGGATAGAGATCCTGAAACTGATAGAGCGCACCCTCACATCCGCGTAGGGCAGATTTTCTTGTCCCCTGGGCGGCGATCACCAGTCACCGATCACCCCGAGTTCCAGCGCGGCATCAGACTCCCTTTTTCAAGTCCCTCACCCGCAACGGCCAACCTTTGGAACTTTTCGTTGCTCTAGCATTTCCGACACCCCCCGAAAGTGGGAGAATTTGCCCGGTTGACCCCATTTTGCCGTTCGTCCACTCTCGGCGCACTTCGAATCCGATGAAACTCTTCTCCTTCCTGGCGGCCATCGCCACCACCACCGCCGCATTCGCCGCGGACGGTGGTTTCCTGTTTGTCACCTTCAATGGCGAGGCCACGCCGATGACCGAGCAGATTTATTTCGGGGTCAGCGAGGACGGCAAGCGCTGGGATGCCCTCAATGGGGAACAGCCGGTCCTCGTCAGCAAGCTCGGCGAAAAGGGCGTGCGCGACCCTTTCATCCTCCGATCCCACGAAGGCTCGAAGTTCTATCTGCTAGCGACCGATCTTTCCATCAACCTCAACCCCGATTGGGGACGCTCGCAGCGTGCCGGCAGCAAGAGCATCGTCATCTGGGAGTCCGCGGATCTGGTGAAATGGTCCGAGCCGCGGCTGGTGCAAGTCGCGGCCGACGACGCCGGTTGCACCTGGGCACCCGAGGCGGTGTATGACGAGGAAACCGGTGACTATCTGGTGTTCTGGGCCTCTCGCAATGGCAGCGACAACTTCGCCAAACAACGGATCTGGGCCAGCCGGACCAAGGACTTCACGACTTTTGAGAAGCCCTTCATCTACATCGAAAAAGCCTCGCACATCATCGACACCGACATCGTCCGCGAGAACGGCAATTACTATCGGTTTTCCAAGGACGAGACGTCCAAGGCGATCACCATGGAGGTCAGCCCGAAACTGATGGGACCGTGGCAGGATGTGCCGGAATTCTCGCTCGCCAAACTAACCGGTTACGAAGGCCCCGCTTGTTTTCCGGTCCGGCCCGCCGCCGCCGGCAAGCCGGCGACCTGGTGCCTGCTGCTGGACCAGTACAGCAAGGGAACGGGCTATCAACCGTTCGTCACCACCGACCTCGCCAGCGGGCAGTTCAAGTCGGCCGGGAGTTTCCGTTTTCCATTCCATTTTCGCCACGGCTCGATTCTTGCGATCACCCCCGCCGAGCTGATGGGCTTGAAGGACACCTACGGCAAGGCGCCGAAAAAGGGTCCGCGCTCCGCGGACAAGGCAAGATAACGCACCGCGGTTGCGGTGCGGCGTCATTCGGCAGGAAGAACTGTCCGGGCAAGTTCCACCTTGCGGAGATCACCGCGAGTGGCCATGTTGGATCGCATCCTCAAAACCTATGAAAACCATGAAAAACCTCATTGTGATTGCCAATCTCGGACGGGTCAGGCCCGTGAAATTCCGCGAGGCGGGCAACGATCCGCGGGAGAAAGCCCATTTGGTCGAGGTCGCCGGCAGCACGGTGGAGATGAGGCCCAAACCGATCAGCGCCTTGGTCACCGACCAGGCCGGCCGCGCGACCCGCAGCGGGCCGGTCGATCGCAAGGGCGGCATGTCCTACGGTGAGGAACACAATCTGAAGACCGAACTGGACAAGCAAGCGCTCGAACGGATCGCCGCGGCGGTCGGCAAGATCGTCGCCGCGGAAGGCAATCCGGCGTGGCGTCTCGTCGCTCCGCAGACGATTTTACCAGCCTTGATGGAGGCCTTGCCAGCCGTCGCGCGCAAGTCGTTGGCCGACACGGTGGCGGGCGATTTGACGAGTCTGCCACTGCCGGAACTAGAAAAACGCTTCCTCAAGGGGGCGTGAGCCGCACGCTTCAAGACGGATTGACCTGTCACGGATCCAGTGAATCTTGGACTTATGGACAAGGAGCATCATCTCAATGATCCGTGGCTGTTAGCCGCGTGGCCGGGGATGGGTGCGGTGGCCATCAGCGCCGATTACTATCTGATGGCGAAGCTCGGCATGCACCTGTTGGCGGAGTTTCCGGCCCGCGAGTTTTTCGACCTCGAACGGGTCGAGGTGAAGGGCGGTTTGATCCAGACCGGCCGGTTGCCGCGCAGCCGGCTGTTCCTGTGGCACGATCCGGCGAAGCGGCACGATCTGATCGTGTTCGTCGGGGAGGCCCAGCCGCCGACGAAGGGCGCGGCGTTCTGCTCTCAGCTAATCGGGCACGCCCGCCGGCTCAAGGTCCAGCGGGTGTTCACATTCGCCGCGATGGCCACGCAGATGCGGCCGGAGCACGAATCGCGGGTGTTTGGCGCGGCCATCGACCGCGAGACGCTGGCGGATTTCAAGCGGCTCAAAGTGGAGATGCTCGAACAGGGCCACATCAGCGGGCTCAATGGAGTGCTGCTGGGAATCGCCGCCGATCACGGGATGCGTGGCGGCTGTCTGCTCGGCGAGATGCCGCATGTTTTCTCACAGTTTCCATTTCCCAAGGCGTCGCTCGCCGTGCTGGAAACGTTCACCGCCATGGCCGGGATCACCATCGACTTCACGGAACTGCGGGAGCAGGCGCGGAACGTGGAGAAGGGCCTCGAGCAATTCCTCCATCACTTGGAAGATGCCACCATGCTGGATGAAACAGGCCCCAAGCTGCCGGTGGAGCCGCTCGGGGAGGAGGCCGATCCCTCGCAGCGGGAAATGGCCACCCGGCTCAATCCCCGCGACCAACAGCGTCTCGACGCGTTGTTCGCGATTGCCAGAACCGACCGCTCGCGGGCCTACGAGCTGAAACAGGAACTCGATCGGCTCAAGGTCTTCCACGAGTACGAAGACCGCTTCCTGGACCTGTTCAAGGAGCCGGGGGTGAAACCGGAGGGCGGCTAACCGCTCCTAGCAAATCTCACTCCGGGGCGGCCGATTGCAATGCGTGGAAGACCTTGATCGCCGCATAGGCGTCATTCGCGGCGTAGATCAGCTGGCCGTTGGACAATTCCTTCGCCGCCCAGTTCGAGGTGGTGACGGATTTGGATTTCTGGAGCTTGCGATTGAAGAGCATGGCGATCGCCGACTTGGCACCGACGGCGTTGCGATAGCCGAGCTGTTTGAAAGAACGGTCGAGATCCACGATGGCCCCGGGGCGAATGCCGAAGCGTTGCGAAATCTGATGGAGGTCGCCGCCGAGGCCGAAGCCGATCTTGGTCACCGCGGTCGAAATGAGCAGCTCGATGATCGCCGGATGGCTCGCGGCCACGTGGGATTGGAAAATGAAGGCCTTGTCGGTGGTGGCGAATTGCAGGACATGCGGCCCCTCCGATTTCTGGCCCTTCAGGAAAGTGGGTTTAGACTCCGTGTCGAATCCGACCTCACCGGCCTGGGTCAATTCAGCCACGGCGAGCGCGGCCTGGCGCTCGTCGGTGACAACGAAGATTTGCGCCAAGCTGAGACCCGCGAAGGGTTCCAGTTCCGCGATGTCGGCTTTATGGGGAGGTTTCTTGGAGTCACTCATTGGAGGAAAATCGGCACCTGGCTTGCCCCGGTGCGACGGAATGATGGGTTCCGGCAGGACCGGACTCAAGCCAATGATCGTTAGAATGTCCGGATAATCTCATTTCGCCATCGGCAGGCGGGCCGCACATCCGGCGCAGGGCTTGCCGGATTCGCCGTCCACCGTCGCGATTTTGCCACACTTGTCCTGCATCAAGCATCCGGCCACCGGGCAATGATCGACACCAAACCGTATGTCCCAGTTCGTGTTTCGTCACCTTGACCAGACGTGATGAAAAAAGCGTGTCGCCAGCCTTGCCCGACCGCAGGCGGAAGGTCGAAACGATGCAAACCCGTCCGCCCAACTGCCCGATTCCCATGATTCCCCAGTCTTCGCCTTTTTGGATGCTCGATTGCGCTCGCGGACTACGAGGATATAACCCGGCAGTCTCCGAAACCCGCTCGCTGCTCGCCGGGCATGACTTCTCAACCTGCCATGTCGTTGCCGTCAGGGTCCGGGTCCACGGCACTTTGAGCGATCCTCGGAGACAATTTCCTCGAGGGTCTTGGGTTCGAGCATCGAGAACAAGGTCCCCGGGGTGCCAAAGAGCCTCCGTTGGATCGCTGCGATGATTCCGACCAGCCGTCCGTCGCCATCGACGACCGGCGCGCCGCTCATCCCGCCGCGGCTCACCAGGGTCGCACCGTAAATCCAGCCTCCGTCAACCGCCCTCACACTCGTGATCGTCCCGGCGGTCTGGAAAGGGCCGTTGCCCACTCCGGCCTTGAGGTCGAAAACGCCATTCTTGCCTTCCATGGCGAAAAGCCTGCCGCTGTTCCTGCCGCTCGCCCCGCTGAAGACGGCTTCCCGTTTTTCCAGCGGTGGCCCGTGGGCGCGGAAGACGGAGGTTGGCTTGAAATCGAACTTCACGATCGCAAGGTCGGCGGACTTGTCGCTCCAGACGATCCTTCCGGGGTGTTCATCCACCCGGAAATAGTCCATGGTCTTAAACGAGCCCCTTTTCGGTAGAGGTTTCAGGACAACCGTGTCGGACAGGTGGAAATCGTCCTCGTCCACCACATGCCAGGCGGTCAGGTAGTAGCCGTCCCGGCTGATCGGAACCGCCCTTCCCAAGGGCATCGGACTCCCTTTCTTGGTGATCAGGCCGACCTTGTTTCTGAAAAAATTCCGAATGCTTTCACCGGCGACCGGTTGGTCGCCGAACCGGGACAACCCCGATGCCTGAATCTTCCTCACTTGTCTGTTATCATAGCGCCATTGATCGAACCCGCTGAGTCCGCAGCCCGCCGATGCCAGCGAAACCGAGAGCAGGAGGACGGTCCGTCCTCGGAAGATTCCCCGTAAGGAGACAGCCTGTTGATAGTAGGTCTTTTGATCGGGTTTGAGCATTTTGGATGGGCTGGTGTTACGAGTCCGGGCTGGAATTGACGTCACGCGGTGAAGCATTCCGAACCGCTGATCCGTAGCATACGTCCAAGAACGATGCGATTCCATCCCTTCCTGACTTTGGTTGCCCTGGCCGTGCTTTGCAGTTCCGCCGCTCGCGGCGAAATCAACGCCGATGCGGCGAAGCGAAAACCCGGAGCCCATGTCTGGCAGGCCGACCCGGCCGAACGAGGGCGGGCGGCCGAAGCGTGGAGCCTGTTGACGAAGACTTACCGGGAGAAAGGGGTCAAAAACACCCGCAAGCTTTACATCGTCTATTTCACACCCTCCGACCGCGAACCCTACCCGGATCACCGGCTCCGCATGGACCGGGTGGTCCGCGATGTGAGCGATTATTACGCCCGTGAAATGGTGGCGAACGGACTGCCGCCGCTGACCTTTGGTTATGAAACCGATGCGGAAGGGATCCTGAAAATGCATCTGGCGAAAGGCGACAAGCCCCTCTCCGGGTATGACAAACACGGCAATGCGGGAGGTGAATCCAAAGCCGCCGCGACCAAGGTGCTGCGCGAGGCCGGCATCGATCCCGACAACAACCACCTGCTCATCATCTGCCAGATGCCCGACGGCATTTCGCCCTACTACGGCGGTGGGTCGCAGAAGTCGGGCGTATGCTGGATCTGCGATCTGCCCGGACTCGATCCCGCCAATCTGGCCTCCAAACTCTCGAAAGAGGACACTTTCAAACTCGCCACCAACGCCGAGGAACTGGCGAATTTCCGCGACCGTGCGCTGGGCGATCACACAACCGTTTACATGGGCGGGACGGCGCACGAGTTGGGCCATTGTTTCAACCTTCCGCACACCGGCGATTCCCCGGAGCAGTCCGCGAAGTGGGGCACCTCGCTGATGGGGGCCGGCAACTACACCTACGGCCAGGAATTCCGCGGTGCCGGCAAAGGCGCGTTCCTGAATCCCACCGACGCGCTGCGGCTCATTTCCCAACCGCTTTTTTCCGGATATGACTATCGGGTGGAGGAAAAGGGCTCCGCCGTGTTCGCTGATCTCAAGGCCGCGCGGGAGGCCAACGGCTTCCGTGTTTCCGGCCGCATCGAATCGGCGAATGTCCCGGTTTATGCCGCCTTGGTGACCTTCAATTTCGACAAGCCCGGCGGCGACTATCCGTCGAACGCCGTCTCCTCGCGGGTGGATCCCAAAACCGGGGAGTTTTCCGCCGTCATTTCCCGTGACTACACCGGCCCCGTCGATCTGATGCTCACCGCGCTACATTTGAATGGCGACACCACCGTGCTGCACACCGCGACCTCGTCCCAAGGGCGCAACACCGATCTCACGCAGTTGAACCTCGAATGGTCTTTCACCTCCGTCGAAAGCCTCGCCCGCAACGGCAAGACTGCCGAGGCGCTGGCCGCCACCCGCAGGATCGCAGCGGCCAACGCCGGCT
>JBGSOI010000020.1:0-25634 GCA_041739215.1 Akkermansiaceae bacterium | reverse complement strand
CGAACGCGCCCGCCGTGGGAATCCCGCCGCCATGTGCCGCGTGCTGCACTGCGCCGAGGTCAATCGGGTGCTGGACGCCACACGCGGCATCCCCACTGTGATGACCCACGTGCTGCCCCGCGTGGCCGTGGACCTTGTTTCATGGTCCTGTTATGACGGCCTCGACAGCCCCGTAAAGCTCTGGCACGGCATCGAACTGTTGCGTCACTACATGCTTCCCAGCCCGGCGCTCGGCGGCAAACAAGTCTTCATCGGCGAAATCGGCGAGCCGGAAAACATTCCCAACAAAAACGAGACCGGCGTCGTGGACCTCTGGGACCGCTCCATGGCCGTGTGCTTCGCGCTCGAGATTCCTTGGATCATCCACTGGCAGCTTTTCTGCAATGAACCGAATGACGGCACCAAACCCGACCGCCGCGTGCGGAAAATGGAGGAACTCAAGGGATTCTGGTATATCCGCCCTGACGGTTCTCTCGGCTGGGGTGCCAGCTACCTCGACCGCCTGCTCAAACGCGCTGGCGGCAAGCTACCGGAGGGTCAAGGGAAGTAGCTGCAATCGAACTCTTGGTTGTCCCAAATCCGCAAAATCAAGTCCTCGCTAGGAGTTTGCCATTGAGGAGACAGCGGTAGAGTTTGGTTGACCCTTTGTACTCGAGCGGTCTCTGGAAACTGATCGCCGCTGAAAAAAACCATGCCTCTCAAATCCGCTATTTCGCGCCTCGCCGCCCTCTTGATCGGGGTCAGCGGCACGCTCAAGCAGTCCGCCCTCGGTCAGTGGACGGCGGTGCCGTCGGTGAATTTCTCCACCCTCCAGCTCAGCCAGTTCGCGGATCACGAACTGGAGGTGCCCTATTTCCTCAATCACTTCGCCCAAGTCGCCAACGCGGTGGTGGAAACCGGGACGGACCGGGGGTTCCTCAACATCAAGGTCAACCGCGAGCCCGTTGACAACCAACCTTACAACGCGAGGATCATGGAAAACCAGCTCTCGCTGGCATACTTCTACACCGCGAACCGACCATGGAATCCCTATCGCGGCAGCACAGCCGTCAAGGTGCGGCTGGAGGCCATGCTCGACCGCTGGACCCGCATCCAGAACCAACCCGGCTCGGCCGATGGCAATTTCGACGGGCTTTTCACGGAATACAGCGCAAGTAATTGGGGACTCGCGCCCACCGGCTTCGGCGTGCGGGCGGCGGCGGAAGCCATCGATCTGATCATCGACTCGGGATTGCCCATCGATGCGGTCATCCTCGAAGCCTCCCGTGTTTCCCTGCGGCGCGCCTTGATCGCGCTTTTCACCAGGGCCGACATGCGCAACGCGGCGCGCCAATACAGCAACCAGTTCAACGGTGCCTACCATGCCGCGCTCATCTATCTGGAAAACTGGCCGGATGCGGTGCTCGACGCCGCGTTCGTGGCCGCCGTGGCCGACTCGTCCGCCCAGGACCGCAGTCCGGCCGGTTACTGGTATGAACAGAATGGCCCGGACTTCGGCTATTCCGGGGTGCATGATGAAAACCTCAGGATCGCACTGCCCCGGCTGCGCAACCGCAGCGATCTGTTCCCCACCACCACTGCGGACGATGCGGACTGGAATCACTGGCTCGCGGGCAACCACGTTCCCCAGCCCGGTCTGACCACCCGCACGTTCCTAACCAATGCCGGGGTGAATACCCGGACTTCGGACAGCTTGCACACCCCGCAACCGCGGCCCATCAGCGAGTTTGTCGATGAGTCGCGGATCTTCGCCTACACCGCCGCGGAGTATGCAGCCTATCTGGTCAGCCGCCGCGCCCAGGTGCAATCGCAGTTTGGAAACTGGGGGCCGCTGGCAGTTCCCAACGCCTATTCCTATCAACCAGGATTCGTGCATGATGGGGTGACGAATCTGAACGGGTGGAACCCGACTTCCGGCCAGCGTGCCTCGGCCCATGCTAAGCTAGCCTGCCTCAGCGCCACTACGTTCAACCGCCTTTTTCGCGACCCAAGGCCGGTCAATTACCTGTTTGCGAAACGCTCCCAATACTACGCGGCAGTTACCAGCGGGAACATCGTCAGCAGTACCCAGCAGGTTTACGGTCTCGGCTTGTTGTGGAACCCCGTTTTCGGAGTCGCCCTGCAAGCGGTGGCCAACACCGGTTTCAACGACAACCTGCTGTTCGGGACCAAGCGCCCCGGCATGACCGGGACCTATGAAATCTCAAATATTGCTGCGACCATCACAGCGGGAGGGGCAGCGGTGAGCTTGGTCAACGGCGAAAACACGCTTGCCAATGGCGACCTCATGGCGACCTACACGCTGGCTCAATCCGGCACCACCTACGGGCAGAAATCCATCACGCTTGGGAATTCGCGGGTGGACGTGGCCGTGACCCACAGCGGCGCATTCACCGAGCGCCTGCCACTCGCCCATGCCAGTGATGCAGTGCTGGCCACCACAGCGACGCGTGTGACTCTCACCCGGCCTAACGGATCTTCCTGCGTGCTCGAGGTAACCTCGCCCGGTGCCACTATCAGTGTGGGCTCCACTTCCAGCTTCACCAGCGGCGTGTCGCGGCGGCCGGTCACGATTTCCGCCAATGGCAGCCTTGTTTACAACATCACCTTGAAAGACGCGGACTCCTCGCCGCCCACCGTGATCAGCCCGGTGTCCGTCATCACGATGCCTAACACCGCCATCGATGTCGATTTACGCAATTCAGCCAACGACGTCCAGACACCCGACGCGCAGTTGGTCTTTAAGATCGGCCAAGCCACAGGCGGAACGGCACAACTGCTTGCCGATGGTTTCACCGCTCGCTTCACCCCGAACGCAGGATTCGAGGGAAATGCTACATTCGATTTCACCGCACGCGATCAGGCGCGGGACCCACACTTGATCCGGCATTTCCGCTTCGAGCCACCGGACAGTCTATCAGACGGCCTTGCCTCCGACTCGTCGCTTGCCATCACGGACGCAGATGTGGCAGTGACGGGATCGGGTGCTGCGGCATTCGTCACGGATGCGCCGGCGGGTTTTCCGTCAGGCGAGTCGAGATCCCTGCGTCTCACCGAAGTGGATTCCGCGAACTACGCGCGATTGAGGACGAACTTGCCGGTCTCGAGTTACGATCTGAGCAACAAGAGTTGGACCGCATCGTTTTGGTTCAAACGGGCGACCAGCACGACCAACGACATGCTTTTTTACATAGGCAATGGCAACGGATTCAGCGGCAGCGGCCATGAGCTTGAGGTTTTCTGTCAGGCGAACTCCAACACCCTGCGCTTGCAGTATTGGAATGCCGCCAACGTGAACCA
Source organism: Akkermansiaceae bacterium (assembly GCA_041739215.1). Classification (GTDB taxonomy): domain Bacteria; phylum Verrucomicrobiota; class Verrucomicrobiia; order Verrucomicrobiales; family Akkermansiaceae; genus Luteolibacter. The sequence goes on along the minus strand of JBGSOI010000020.1, from coordinate 22,334 downwards.
GGCGAACCTGAGCAGCGCGGCCACCGTCGCGATCAACCAATGGCACCACGCGGCCGTGATCTGGACCGCGACGGGTGGCGGCGCTGGCACCATCACGCTCAACTTTAATGGGGTAGTGGTGGGCAGCGCCGCCTTCATCGCCGCTTTCAAACAAGACGTGCCGCTGGTGTTCGGAGGAATCCAGGATGTGGCTGCGGATCCTCGGAACTTCGATGGTTGGATGGATGATCTCGCCCTTTATTCGGACGCCTTGGCGGGCACTGAAATCGCCGGCTTGGCTGTCCGCCCGGTGGCGAACCAAGCCGGCCAGGAGACCGGTGGCATCGTCAATGTCGGCGTCAACCCGCTTGAGGCGGATCTGGCGGCTGGGTGGAAATTCGATGGCAACTTCCAAGATACCTCCGGCAACCAGGTCCAGCTAACACCCGCAGGAGGAGCTGCCACCTCGACGCAGCGTTTCAAGCAGGGCACTCATTCGCTCGCCCTTCTGGCTTCCGGTGATCATGCCGCCACCGCCTCGCCGGTGGCATTGGGCAACGAGTTCACCATTTCCTCCTGGATCTATCTGCCGTCGGGCGCGAATTCCATCCGCACCATCGCCTCGAACTCGGGCAGCGGCTTCAACGCAAATGGCTTCCGGTTTTTTGTCAACCGCTTCAATGCGATGGACGGCGAGTTGGTTCTTGAGACGGGAAATGGCAGCCAATCCACCCTCATCGTGTCGCCTGCGGGGACCGTTCTGATGGACCGCTGGCAATTCGTCTCCGCCGTAGTGAATCGAGCGACCCAGACGGCGACCTTGTATCGGAATGGCCAGATCGTCGCCAGCGGCGCGGTTCGCGGGGATTTTCAAAACACCGCCACCTTCGACATCGGCGCGATGCTGGGAGGGATCAACACGCTGCGCGGCAATGTGGATGATTTCCGGCTCTACTCGCGTTTGCTCACCGCAAGCGACCTCCTCTCCGTCATGACGCCATCTAACGCCGCTCCCACGGTGGTGCCGTCAGCATCGTTCACGATGGCCGCAGGGAGTGTCAGTGGCGCGCTCACCATCGCGGTGGAGGACGAAGAAAGCGGTCCCACCCCGCTGATACTCACCGCTGTGAGTTCCAACCCCGCACTGCTGCCGGACACCGCCATCATGCTCGGTGGCAGCGGATCTAACCGCACCGTCACGGTCAGTCCGGTGGCATGGTTGGCAGGTTCCGCGACGGTGACCTTGTCGTTGAGCGACGGCTTGGCTGTGACCACTGCCTCGTTCGTTGTCACGGTGACGAATGCTGGTTCTTCCGCCGTTTGGACGGCTATTGGCACGGGTGCCCCGCTGGCCTGGAGCGGTCCGGAAAATTGGGCGCTCTCCCGGACGCCGTATCCGGGCGCGGCGTGCGCCCTCGATTTTCTAACTGGTATCTCCACACCCGCCGGGACGATTGTCGCCCAGCAGGACATGGCCACCCCATTTGTGGCAAACAGCCTGACCTTGGGTGGGACCGGCTCCGCGACGTTTCAACTGCAAGGCTCCGCGCTTTCACTCGTCTCCAACGGCACGGGAACTCCGGCGGTGGTGCTCGATGCGGCAGGGCTGATGTCGCATGTTGTCGAAGTTCCGCTCCAGCTTGCCGCCACTGCGAATGTTTCCGGCAACGGCGGCGCGGGCTTTGAATTCCGGTCACCGATTTCAGGAAACTTCGGTATCACCAAAACCGGGGCTTCGGTGATGACACTCGCCGCCGCCAACACCTTCACCGGAGCGGTCTCCATCCAGGCAGGTGCCGTGCGGGCTGCCCATGCCAACTCTCTCGGCAGCCTGGGCAGCGGGACCACCGTCCAGGGAGGAACCGCGCTTGCTGCCTTGGAATTGAGTGGTGACATCACCCTCGCAGAGCTTGTGCAACTCGTGATGCAAAACACCGTGGGCCACACCCAGCTTCGCAATGTTTCCGGGAACAACATCTTCGCGGGCCAACTCTCGCTTAACTCCGGCGGAGGGCGCTGGGAAGTCGCCAGCTTGGCCGGATCACTACAAATCTCCGGTCCGGTGGTGAACATCGCCGGAGGCGCTGACACCTGGCGGACACTCTACCTAACTGGTCCAGCGTCCGGATCCATCACCGGAGCCATGACCAACTCGGCGAGCGGGAACTCGAAACTCAATCTCAGCGTTCTTTCCGGCTCATGGACTCTGGCAGGCGCAGCGAAAGCCTACACCGGCACCACCATCGTCAGCGGCGGCAGCTTGTCGCTGAACACCTCACTGACCTCCGCAGTCACCGTCCAGAATGGCGGCACGCTCACCGGCAGCGGCTCCACCAGCGAAAATCTAACCATCCAGACCGGTGCCACCTTTGCCACCCGCCTTGCGGATTGGAATTCACTTCCCGCCGCCCTGTCCTGCGCCCAACTCGTGGCCACCGGCGCGACCACCTGGACCGTGCGGCTCGATGCCGCCGGTCTAACCGGATTTTCAGAAGCCGCACGGACGGTCCCCTTGGTCGCGGCGAGCGCCGGGCTGGTGAACGTGAATCCGGCAGCCATCGTCATCCAGACGGCGGGATTCCCCGGCACCGGTGTTTGGAGTGTCACTGCCGCCGGTAACTCGCTCGAGCTCGTTTATGCGCCGGACCTCTACGCGGCATGGTCCGCTGGCATCGCTTGGAACGGAATGGATCCAGCCCAAACCGCCGACCCCGATCTGGATGGATTGTCAAACCTGCTGGAATACGCCCTCGCTGGCGACCCGCTGCGATCCGGTGACTGCGCGGCCCCCGTGATATCGCAAGTGGCCGGCGGTCTCCGCCTGAGCTTTCAAAGAGTGGTCGATCCCAAGCTGCTTTATGAAGTCATCGGCGCGAATGATTTGACTCTGCCAGCCAGCGCCTGGTCGCAAGTCTGGTCCAGCACCGGAGCCGCGAACATCGCAGGTCCAGTCACTGTTAATGACGCGGTGATCGTCCCAATGCCATCCACCAGATTTCTTCGCTTGAGAGTGGTAAGGTGAATCCATGGTGCAAGCGTCTGCGGAACCTCTTCGGATTGTCACAAATCCGCAAAATGATGTCCTTCTCCCGAGTTTGCCTTCTGGGCTGTTCAATCAAAGATCATGGGTGGAAAGGTGATTGCTGGTCGTTGACCTTGCTACGGTTAAACCAGTTTTCATAACATCCCGTGGTGTCGTCACCCAAACAATCATTCCCATCGTGCCGTGAAAACTCGTTTCAATAAGGCAGAGGCCGATACCGTTGGATCGGTAGTGCTGACCTGGTCAGCAGTGGCGGAAAAGCGGGTATCGGGTCCTAGCTGCTTTTGAATGTCTCCGATGACCATCATGAGTGACACCCGGGCATTGGCTCGCTCCGTTGCCATGGCTTCTCCCCGCGAGGATGTCCGCAGGCTGATACTGGAAAGCGTGAGCAAGCCGACTGCAATGACCGTCAACAGGATCATCAGCGAGAGTTTGACCACAAGGGCGAAACCGTTTCGGTTTCTCCATGTCAGGATACCATCTGGTAAGGAAAGGTCAGACCTCCCACGCGCACATTGGGCGTTTTCTTTTTGAAATCATGGGTTTTTTCAAAGTGCTGGGTTGTGGACGGTGGAAATCGGACGTCTTGGAGCTATGCCGATGGATTGTTACAGTGTTCATCTCAGCGCCCTAGGGAATCAACCCGGGCTTGAGGACATGATATTGTGGGTTTGTGATGAGACCCACCGCTGATGACTGACATAACGGCCGCAGAATCACCATCATTAGGTTTTGGATGAATCATGGAGGGCTTTGATGCCGACTCGTGAGTTGCTTTAGCTATCCATTGAAAGGCGGTGCGGAAGCGGCGCGTAGCAACACTTTTGAACGAAAGCATTCTGGCAAGTAATACATGAATCCATCACATCATCCCGTATTATTGAATCCGCCCTGCAAGCCGGTCATGTCCGGCCCGCCTGACGCACGTTCCTCCATGGCACGCTCATGCAGGGTGATCACCAGGATGTGCTTCTTGACGTTTGCTTTCGCATCGGCCCTGCACGCGACCACCCCCGTGCCCGCGGAAATCCTTCCCGAAACGATTGCGGGTGCGAAGCCTCGCAATGTCGTTTTCATCCTCTCGGATGATCACCGCTATGACGCCATGAGTTTCCTTGGACATCAGTTTGCCAAGACACCTTTCATGGACTCGCTCGCCGCCAACGGTGCCTACATGAAAAACGCGCTGGTCACTACCTCGCTGTGCTCACCGAGCCGTGCTTCCATCCTGACGGGACTCTACACTTTTCGCCACCGCGTGATCGACAACAACCGCGCCATCCCCGAAGGCACGATCTATTTTTCGCAATACCTCCAGAAGGCTGGCTATGCCACCTGCTTTATCGGGAAATGGCACATGGGCGGAGAGAGCGACGAACCACGGCCCGGCTGGGATCACTGGGTCAGCTTTCGGGGACAGGGAAACTACTATCCTCCGAGTCCGGACTACACGCTCAACGTGGACGGCCAACGCGTGAAGCAGAAGGGCTACATCACGCCCGAGCTGACCGACTATGCGATTGACTGGCTGAAGCAACAAAAGCCCGCGGTAAAGCCGTTCTGTCTCTATCTTTCACATAAAGCGGTGCATGCCAACTTCACGCCAGAACCGAAGTACGAAGGTAAGTTCAAGGACTTGCCTTTCACCCGACCCGTGACTGAGGCAAGCACGCCGGGAAATCTGCTACAACCGCGTTGGCTGCGCAACCAACGCAACTCCTGGCATGGTGTGGACTTTCCCTATCACAGCGAGTTGGACATTGAGGGATATTACAAGCGCTACTGCGAGACCCTCAGCTCGGTGGATGATAGTATCGGACGCGTGCTCCAGCAGTTGAAAGACATGGGTATCTATGACGATACCCTTGTGATCTATATGGGAGACAACGGCTTCATGTTTGGTGAACACGGATTGATCGACAAGCGCGTCGCTTACGAGCCGTCCATACGTGTGCCCATGCTGGTGCAATGTCCCGCGATCATCAAGGGCGGCACCGTGATCAGCGAGATGGTCGCCAACATCGACGTTGCGCCGACGGTCATGGACGCGATGGGCCTCAAAAAGCCCGCCCACATGGATGGGGTGAGTTTCTTTCCTCTGGTCGAGGGCAAGAGCATCCCGTGGCGCGAGGATTTTCTGTATGTTTATTATTGGGAGAAAAACTATCCACAAACTCCGACCACCTTCGCGATCCGAGGCGACCGATATAAATACATTACTTACTACGGCCTCTGGGATGCCGACGAGTTCTATGATTTATCAATTGACCCGAATGAATCCCACAACCTTCTTTCTGAACCAGCCCACAAGGATAAGGCCAGGGAGATGGAGAATAAGCTCTACCAAATGATGGGCGAATTCGGAGGGATGGAAATCCCGTTGAACCAGCCGTCCGGCGATATGAGCAATGTTCGTCTGCGTGGCCGTGGCGGAGAGCACGCCGCCGATTTCCCTTCTCCGATGGTCGTGGACAAACCCGTCAACACGAATGCTAACTGAGCCTGTTTCCGCTTGGACCGCGAAACGAGCTGGTCGTTGACCTTGCTAGGGTAAACCAGTTTTCATAACATCCTATGGTGACGTCACCCCAACCTAAAACCCCAGCATGCCATGAAAACCCGTTTCAATACCCAATGTCGGTGGAGGATTCTTCTGCCCGGCCTGGCTCTAACAGTATTCTTCTCCGGCATCCACGCCGCCGTCGTCCCATCTCCGTTTTTTGTCGATCAGGCGGTGGTCCAGCGTGACGTGCCGTTGCCAGTCTGGGGCACGGCGGATCCTGGAGAGAAGGTCGAAGTCTCATTCGGCGGGCAAAAAACCGCCACCACCGCAGATGCCAAGGGTCTCTGGCAAGTGACTTTCCAGCCCTTCCCGGCCAATACGCGGGGAACCATGAGTTTCATCGCCACGAACACTGTCGAAGCCAAGGAGGTGGTCGCCGGTGATGTGTGGTTCTGCTCGGGCCAATCGAACATGCAACTGATCGTCAGTCGAGTAACAGATGCTGAATCCGAGATCGCCGCGGCCGCTTGGCCCGATGTCCGGCATTTTGCAGTGCCCTTGAAGCCCTCGGCCGAACCGAGTGGCGACAGCGTCCTCAAGGATGTGAAGTGGCAACCCGCCTCCCCGGAGACAGTCGCCAATTTCACCGCTGCAGGGTACTTTTTCGCCTGCGACATCCATCAGAAAGTCAATGTGCCGGTGGGCATCATCAACGCCTCATGGGGCGGCACGCCAATCCAGCCGTGGATTCCACTGGCAACACTTCAAGCGGACCCGGGTTATGCAAAGATGTTGGAGAAAAAGCAGGCGGAGATCGACGCATGGCCCGAAAAGAAACTCAAGTTGGATCAGGCCATTCGTGACTGGGAACAGGCGGTGGAAGCCGCCAAGGCGGAAGGCAAGGATCTTCCCGTGCGTCCGTGGCAACCCGCCCCTCCCGACTCCGGCCACTACATGCCCGGGCAGCTTGATAACGGCATGGTGCATCCGCTCACCCGTTTTCCGATTCGTGGGATCCTCTGGTATCAGGGCGAGTCGAATGCCAACAACGGCGCTGCCGGTGCCGCCGAATACACCCACCTGCAAACTCTTCTGATCACCGGCTGGCGCAAGGCCTGGGGCCTCGGCGAGCTGCCGTTCTACTTCGTTCAACTTCCTAACTGGGAGAGCCCGGATGATGCGACCGGTATGAATTGGGCCTACTTCCGCGAGGGGCAGGAGAAATCGCTCAAAGTCCCCAAAACCGCGATGGCGGTGACGATTGATATCGGTGATCCCAAAGACATCCATCCGATGAACAAACAAGACGTCGGCCATCGTCTTGCGCGACTCGCTCTCGTGCAGACCTATGGCCAAGCCGACAGCATCTCGGATGTTCCGCGTTTTGTTTCTAGCGCCGTCAAAGGGAAAGCGATTCAACTGAAGTTTTCCGAAACCCGGAGCGGGCTGATTCTCAAGACAGGTCAGGAATCCTCAGGTTTCGAAATCGCCGCTGCGGACCGTGTGTTTAAGCCTGCCACCGCGGAACTCGACGGTGCCACCGTGGTGGTGCGCGGTCCGGATGACATGACCAAGCCGTTGTTCGCCCGTTATGCGTGGAAGAACAATCCGGCAGTCACCCTGGTCACCCGCGATGGTCTTCCGCTCGCGCCTTTCCGGACGGATGGAGCGCGGTGAGCACGAAGTGAGATAAGTCACGATGCGGGGTGAGTGCAGGCCAGCACCCAGGGAGCGGCGGAACGTGTCCGCCGATGCCCATGCGGGACAACTGCCTCTTCAAGGCACGGCCCCGGGATCAAGGAATTCATTCACAGCCCGGTAAGTGGGCAGGCCGTCCTTGCCATTGTAGAAAATCAGGAAGGAGCGGTTGTTGCGCAAGACCGGCCAGCGGGTGTCTGCCACTGGCAGCAGTTGTTCATTTTCTTTGCGCGCGAATTTGACTTGATAGAAACTGCCGTCACTCGCTCCGATGGGACGGATCGTTTCGCGGGCACCCGATTTGAGATCCAGCTTCGTCGTGCCGATGATCCCCAAGACGTGATGGGATGATAGATTGATGAAAAACGCGTCTCCATTGCGGAAGGCTTGATCGTCACCCCGGACGACGACCGCTTGATAGGATTCCGCCGTGGCCGGGACCAGGATCACCCGGAAGTCGCGACCGGTGTCTGGGAGGCGGATGGTGCTCACCGGGCGGGGGGGAGCGTCGGTGGGGGCGGATGATAGAATGAGCTGGATCTCGCGGGCGCTCACCGACTGGGGATCGGACAGGTTGTAAGTCGGGAGTTCAAAGGCCTCGCCGCGCTTGCCTGCGATCAAGAAGCAGACCTTGCCCTGACCTGGATGGGCCGCCACCGCGAAAAGGCGGATGGTAATCCCTTTTTCCTCGGGCTTTTGCGCGCTGGCGAGGGCTGAAGATGCCAGGCAAGCTAACAGGTAAAGAGCGGAAGAACGAAACATTTGAGTCGGGAGTGGGAATGGAAAATTAGACCTCGCCCGGGTTGAGCCAGCGGAAGGATACGATTTCGAAGCGGCGCCCGAACCTGAGGTTGAGTGGATTCAATTGGCTCGAAGCTTTGTTTGGTTCATCGGTGCGGTCAATGAAGTTCGCGTCCCGGCGAACGACTGCCTCGCACCAGGCGCGGGCGATCACGGTGGTGCCTGTGGCATTGGTCTTCTCACCATAGCCGCGGATGACAAACGTGTCGGAGCGTGCGGCTAACAGAGGTGCGATCGGCGTGAGGATGTCCGCTTGTTTGACGTATCCGGGGATGCCGTAGGCGGCGGCCCCTTTCTCCGCCTCGGGAAAGGCGAGGCCGGGATCATTACCGGTGGCTGCGCGACTTCCCGTGCGGAAGGGTTTGTTGATCGACACGGTATCCGAGTCCAAGGCGCTTTGAATGGCCCCGCTGATGGCAAGGGTTTTGTCCGTGCCGACCCGGCGGTTGATGAAATCGGCAAGACTGAGGAAAGGGCCGCGCTTGCGGACTTCTGTGACGATGGCCTTGGCGAGTTCATCGATTTCCGAATCCTTCAGCATGCGGACGCCGGACCACTGGGCGATGGACTTGGGATTGGAAAGTGAAGCGTTGTCCGCCTTGAGATTCACGGGTGATAGAAGCGAAGCGCTGGGAGTGAGTCCGGCGGTGGTGATGATCGAGTCGCCGCCCTGCGGAGTTTGCCCCTGCAAGTTGCGGTCCCGCAGCGCACTCAGCAAAGCCTTCCAAGCCTGAATGGAGGTGGAGTTCACATTGAACATTCCTTCCACCGAAATGAGGGAAGCCGTGAGTGCCTCCGAGCCGGGACGGATCAAATTGCCATTGAAGAGCTTCCCTAGCAACTGAGCCGGGTCCTGCCCCATGAGGTTCAGCTTGTATTGGGCGATCGGCAGGGGCTTGGAGGGGCTTGCTAGAAATTCCTGGGCGACGACCTTCTGGAGCCGCTGGGTGGTGAAAGCGGAGGTCGTCTGCGGCGCGATACTGGATAAAAACCAGTCATCCCACAGGGCTTGATTTGCGAGGTAGGAGTGGTCCGCGAGCTGGCGGGGGCCTCCGATCGTGCCTTGGGTAACGTCGGGGGCGAGCACCGACGGCGCCATCGAGTTGCCGATGGCATGGCCGATTTGGGGCAGCAGCAACTTCTGGTTATCCACCCGCCCGGAGCTGTTGGGAACAAAGCCATTCGCCGCCGAATGTTGAAAGGTTGCCAACGAAACCGGCGGATGCCTCGGGATGGAATGGGTGATCACATTCTTCGTCCCGGTGACATTGGTCCAGCCACCGCCGAAGTAGCCGCTGCCGTTGTTGCTCACATCGATGATCGGATCCTGCCAGCTGTTGAGCGGGCGGGTCTGGACTTCGAAAGGAAGGACCCGCAGCTCGTTGGGTTCGATGTCGAAAAAGTCCACCTTGGTGGCACGCGGGTTGTAGCGGGCGAGGAAACGACCCGGGTTTTCCGCGCCGACTTCGGTCTTCACCGCGTAGGAGAAGATCATGAACGGGCGCTTGTTGCCGACTGAGGAACTGATTTCGTTCAGGCGAATATTGGCACCCGAGCCGATCCTGTCGAAGAAGTCCTTGTACTTCGGACTGTTTGCCAGAATCCGAAGATTGGCGGGCTTGGATTGGCCGGCGTCAAAAGGCTGCCCGTCGATCATGTCGATGGAATAGTTTCCGAGTTGCAAGGTTTCCGTAGAACCCTGAGGGGCGGGATCAGGCTGGGTGCCGCCGGGAGTGTTGCGATCTTCCTTGTAGTAGATGCCATGCACATTGAGAGCCCACCATTGGGACCCTTGGTTGACGGAGCCGTTGGGCTCGACGCGATAGCTGAACTGGGTGTTTCCAGGGGCGATCAGGGGAAGGCCCGGGACAGGTGTGATGTTGTTCTTATAGTCATAGAACATCCCGCCGCCGAAACCCCAACCGGGCTTGCCGTTGATAAATTTGAGCCCGGAGGTGAATGTGGTGGGTGTGTTGGAACCCTGCGAATACACCACCACTTCGCCAGGCTTGAGAACGAGCGGCTCGACGCCCGTGCGCAGCGTCAGATACTGGGGATTGGAAGAGTCGGTGACGATGTTTGCAAACGGCACACGGTATTCAGCCCCGTTGGAAGTGATCACGATATCATAGGGCAGAGGCCAATACTTGATACTGTTCCAGGAACCGGATAAGGAGAGCGGCACATCGAGAGGATTCCACACGGTCACAATCGGGTCGACCACGATGCCCAAGCCAAAGGTGGTGACGCCGGTGCTTGAGTTGGTAACCGGCCGGGAAGAGAAGGACACCACCGTTTGGAAGCGGACAAAAACCGGTTGCTTCTGAAAGTAGAATTTATCCCCTGCAAAGGCGCTTTGCGAGGTTTCGGGCTGAAGATAAGGAGTATTGTTAGGAATCGCGCCGCCAGTCGTGAAGCTTCCAGTCAAGTTGCTTTTGAGTTGGCCGGACAGGTTGTAATAAGCCCAGAGTTCAGCCATGTTGATGCCATTTCTCCCGCCCACGGAGTAGAGTGGAGTTTGCGGAACTGAAGTATCGCGGGCTTGAAGAAACATGGAAAGATCCTTCCGGAAACCGCCGGCCCGCACGTTGGTGAGGAGTCCGCGGTTCTGATTGGTGATGTCGTGGAAAAGGAACTTGAGATTGTCCCGGGAGGCTGCATCGATTCCCAACTCGATTTGCTTGAAGCTAATGAGGTTCTTGATGGTTTCCGCTTCCTGATCGATTTTCTCCAGTGGACGGGTGGCACCGGTGGCATCCGCCATCACTTTGAGTCCCATGTTAGGAGGTGCCTGAAGCGCGAGCCGCTGGCTTGAGGTTCCGTTCTGAAGAGGGGATGGATCTGACGGAACGAAGGCTTTGACCCCTTCGTCACTGACCCACCAGCCGTAGTTGTTTCTCGCGCCAGTGACGGTCTGTGTCAGCAAGGGTACTCGGACGGGATTGCCGTTGGGGCCGACGCTGCGGGTGCTTACCATTTCAACCGACTGGGTTGCTCCGGTGTTCAAGGCAGTTGCAGCGAAGGATCGCTCAGTCAGTTTGGCAGGATCGCCCGAGACGAACCATTGCAGGAACACAGGCGCAGGCGGGCGGGTGGCGCTCGCTACGGGCCAGGAATTGTAGGCTCCAGCCCAATTTTTCTGAGCTTGGGGTGTGGTCGATACCGTGGGATCGGCACTGCTGATCTGGTCAGCAGTTGCGGAAATGCGGGTATCGGGTCCGAGCTGCTTTTGAAGGTCTCCGATGGCGAGCATGAGGGATACTCGGGCATTGGCGCGCGCCGTCGCCATGGCTTCTCCCTGCGAGGAACTCCTCAGGCTGATGCTGGAAAGCGTGAGCAAGCCGACGGCAATGACCGTCAACAGGATCATCAGCGAGAGAGTGACGACCAAGGCGAAGCCGTTTTTCCGCAGCAACCAGCCGCTTGAGTCAAGAAGACATACCTCAGTTTTCTGGTTTTTGGAATCTTGGGTTGGGTTCAAGGTAGTGGATGGTGGTTTCGGTGAGCTACCAAAATGAAAGCAGTAGGTGGGTTGGTTCCTCACGCTCGTTATGTAGTTACAAGATAGAGCGTGACATCGCTGGATTTCAATCGTGGTTGGGGGACAACAAATTTCGATTTTGTGACGTGCCGCCACTGACTTTCAATTTCCACCAGAGCGACTCAGGCGTAGCCGGAGGAAACGGCGAGAGGGCTAAGGATCCGGCGGGTTATCACTAACCGTGACCGAGCCCGCGGTGTTGGCTGTGCCGGTGCTGGACCAAATAGTTTCCCATGATGCCGGATTGGAACCGGGATCGGAATCGGCGATGATTTGATATAGCAGTAATGGATCGGCGACTCGTTAGAAGCAGAGTGTGAGGATGCCGTCTTCCATGCCCACGGCGGGCTGGATGGAGGGCTCGCTGGCGAGAGGATTACCACCGAGCGCGTATTTCATGAAATTCGTAAAACCGTCGACATCAGGATCACCCCCGGGCGCAGAGTCCCTGCCCATCCATTCGATGGTATTAATCCAATCCACATAAGCATCCGGTGTAGAGACTGTTAGGATGAGGTTGGCATCGGCGAAGATCCCGCGGGCATCGGTGACCCGCACGGGCAGCGGAAAGGTCCCAGGAGTATTCACAGCACCGGCAAGCTGGCCGGATTCCCCAACGCTGACACCGGGCAGCGGGCTGGCTGATGGGGTGAAAGTCCAACAGTAAGGAAGAGATCTTCTGAGGCTTTGATCGACACTTGCAGCGAGGGAGAGCTGATCTTGATCTCCGAGCAGGAATCCTCAGCGAATGCTATTTGAGCTGGCCAGGTGGCGGTGGCTTGTAACCGACATTCTCCTTCAACCGCTCTAACTCCGATTTCATTTCGGCGAGAACCGTTGTCGAGCCGGGATCACCGCTGAGGTTGCGGTTTTCGCCGGGGTCGGCGGTGAGGTCAAACAACTGCGTCCATTCAGGATTGCCGTCGTTTTCGATATACTTGTGGGTCTCCGTGCGCACGGCCAATACGTCGAAGGTGACCTTCGGATAGGCGGGGTCCCTGTAGTTTTGATAAAGAAAAGATTTTCTCCAAGGCACGGAGCCAGGGGAGTTTGTTAGCAATGGTATCAGGCTGGCACCGTGTTGCTTCCATGTGGGCTTGAGCCCACAGGCGTCGAGGATGGTCGCGGCGGCATCCAGGTTGAGAACCAATTCATCGCGAACGGCGGGTTTGAAGACGGCCGGGTAGCGGATGATATAGGGAATGCGCATGCTTTCCTCGTAGGCGGTGCGCTTGTCGCCGAGACCGTGCTCGCCGAGGTAGTAGCCGTTATCACCCATGTAGAGGATCAGGGTGTTTTCGGCGAGGTTCAGTTCATCCAGCACATCGAGCACGCGGCCCACGTTGTCGTCCATGCCGGCGATCGTTTGAAAATAAGTGATGCGGTCGGCGTGCCGTTGGTCCCAATCCCACCCGGCGTCCTTGACCCATGGTGCCGGGACATTCCAGTTATCCGGCTTTTTCAATGTCACAGAGGAATAGGTTTCCTTGTGACGCTCCGCCGGGAAGCGCTTGTCGTGCGGTGCCTTGAAGCCAAGATACAGCGCGAACGGTGTGTCCTTGCTGCGGCGGATGAAATCAACGGCATAGTCTGCGCTTACATCATCCACCCAGCCATGGGTCGGGGTGTCCTTGCCGTTCACTACGAATTTGCAGTCGATGTAGATGCCTTGGTTGAGATAAGTGGCTATTTCCTGAAACCCGGGACGTTCGCGCTGGTTGCCCATGTGCCATTTTCCGAAGTAGCCGGTCTTCCATCCGTTCGCCGAAAGAACGTGTGGCCATGTATCTGTCGAGACAAAGGGTTGCTCGTTGTAGGTGATGCCGTGCGCGTGGGTATGGAGGCCGGAAAGCATCGTGGCGCGGCTCGGTGAGCAGAGCGAATGGGTGACAAAACCGTTGCGGAAGCGGATGCCACCGGCGGCGAGCCGATCCAGTTGCGGGGACTTGAAGAACGGGAAGTTCACCCTGTCGCCGAGTTCGCGCTGGACCACGCCAAGCGCGTCATGGCGGTGGTCGTCGGAAACGATCACGATGATGTTGGGTCTCGCCGCATCCGCAGGGGAGTGACTCAAGGTCAACAGCGCGGCGATTGTGCAAAGCGTGGTGGTGATCCAGCGCGGCGAAGGGGTGGATTTCATGAGACATAGGGTTTGCATAGTTTGAGTGTTTGGCATTCCAACAAAGATCCGGCGCTTCGCTCCAAGGCGGATTATCGAACTAGAAACCAAGAAAATATCCATTTGGCTACCAACAACGCAAGGCCGGGCGTGGGTCCGGATTTTTCGATTTTGGGACATCATGGGTATGGCTTGTGGGCCTTCAGCGCCTCGAGCCAAATTGCGGATCGTTTCTCGAAAGGTTCATGGGTGCCGCCATTCCCTTTGTGGTCGGCATCCGGCATGATCACTTTTTCGACGTGACCTCCAAGCAGCACCACCAGTTGCGAAATGCCTTCCGGGGTGGACGTGCGGTCAAGCAAGCCGAAGCCGACCAGTGCCGGGCATTTCACGAGCGGAGCGAAACTGAGCGCATCGAAATAGGTGCTCGTCCGAGTCACGGCATCACGATTCTGATCATTCGTTTCCTTCAGCCAGTAGGGCCACGACATCGCCCGCCCGGCAAGCGGCGCGGTGGTATCACATCCGGCGGGAACGAGGGCGATCACGCCGCTCACCTTCGGATTCAGCGCGGCGGCGACGATGGCCTGCAATCCACCTTGGCTGGTGCCGATGGCGATCAGTGTGCGTCCATCCCAATCGGGCCTGCTTGCTAGATAATCCACAGCCCGCGAACAGGCGAGGAACATGCGGAGAAAATAACTCGTCTCGCGGTCCGTGTTACCAATCATGGCGTAGTTCTTTAGAGGGCCGAGTTCCTGCTGCTGATAGAAGTCCTTTGGTTGATCCAGTGGCAGGTCGTGTGCGGAGACGTTGAGCGCAAGCCAACCCTCGGCAGCCTTCGCCGTCACGATCCCCGGTGGCAGGCCATAGACACCGGCATACTGGAAGATGACCATGGCGGGAAATTTCCCCGGTTTGTCAGGAACGGCGAGTTGGCCGCGGAGTTTGTCGCCGCGTGGAAGATCCATCTCCACCATGGAATGAATGACTCCCGCCCGTCCGCCCTTGCCGGGGCCGAGAATCGGATTCATCGGCGTCTTGTCGAGTTCCCGGAGTTTGGCATTCCAGAAATCGTCGAAGTCCGGCGGTCTCGGTGCCGAACGTTCGAGATTTTCCAGTCGCTGGGTGCTGGTTGCGGGAGGCGTCTGAACATCCGTGGGTGCGGCAGTTACATCGCTTAGAATGGACATGAAAAGAAATCCTACGTAGGCAACAAAGACGACGGCTTTCATGGCGCGGTGATGGTGATTTCCAGATGTTCCGCGTCTATACGGCGATCGTGTAGCGGCCATGGTAGCCGTGGATCTTCAACTGTCCGGCAGCATTCGCCTAGCCGTGCCAGTAGTCGCCGACCCATCTGTACCTTCGTTTCCGTGAGATGTTCCGCCTGCTGACGGCCGGGTCGGATGACCTGATCTTTGTTTAGCCATATGGGTTTGGTCGAGAGGCTTTTCGCGTGTCGCATGATATCCGGATAGAGCGTCGGCTCGGCAACGGTGTCGATCCGGTTGGTGGGACTCCAGCTTGCCGGATGATTGATGGCATCCCATTTTATCCCGATGACCGATAACGGGAAGGATTCCGGCAAGAATCGCATGTTGGAAGAGGCTGTATTTCATGGTTCTCCGCTATTTTGCGATTCAGTTTTTGAGAGAGGTTTTTTCGTCACGATACCGCAGCCACAAGGTGTCTAACTGCTGGGCGATTTCCGCTGCCGTGCCGACGACCAGCCAGTAGCGGAATTGGTATTCCGATTTCCCGCCCAGGCGGACGCGGTCGAGAGGTGCCACATGCATGCAGGGTCCGGCAGTCGGTTGATCCGTCTCGCCCTCGCCATGCGGGCCGAAGTTCCAAGCCTCGGTCGACCCCGGACTGAAGACTGCGACGCCCAGACCGTGCGCGTTGAAAAATGCCATGCTTTTGCGCGGCGGAGTGGCGTGCCCCCATGGCGGACCCGGAGCCTGATTCTCCGCACGCCATTGGCCATCTCCCAGGTAGCTTTTGACCACACTGAAATTCCGCGTGAAGTAGCACGCTGGCACCTCCTGGGAACGAGGCACCGCCTCCCCCCAGCGATCGGGCTCCGAACGTTGTGATTGAAACTCGCACCGGACGACGACGACATTGGAACTGCCCGCTTCGAAAGAAGTCCATTGTAGCATGACGGCTGCTGCGGATTCATCGGGCATGTCCCAAAGTTTTGGAATGGTTTCCGAATGAAGCACGTTGTTAGGAGTTCGTTCGAAAGCAGTCACCCCGGCCCAGCTACCCACGCCTCCACCTTGAATCGGATTCCACGGCCAAGGACTCCACGCCTTGCTCTGGCCGTCGGCGGTGCGGTCGAGTGATTTTCCGGCATAGTAGGATTGCTGAATCAAACGGCCCGGGTCGGCAAGGTTGACGATGTTTTTGGAATCCGTGCTGGCCGAAAGCCAGGTGATCGAGCCTCCTTTCGCGCGATCAATCCCGACACGCAACGTGCCGTTATCGATCACTAACAAGCCACTTTCGTCCCCGCCAAGGGCGCGGTAGCGGAGCAGTGCTTCGAGGAAATAATACTCTGCGTAGTTGAGCGGCACATCCACCTCGGAGTTCTTCGGTTTGTGGCCCGTTGAGTGCTTTAGGATGAATCCACCATTCTCACCAACCTTAGCCAGATAGGCCGGTGACGAGAGCGAGAGCAACTGCAGCCGCGCGAGGTCAAGGCATTGCCGTCCGAATTCGGCTTTCACCATTCCGCTCAACTCGATCAACGCCGAAGACATCACTGCCGCCGCCGAGGCATCACGCGGTGCTTCCGGGATGTCGGGCGCGTCGAAGTCCCAATACGGAATTTTGTCTGCCGGCAACCGAGGGTGATTCATGATGAACTTGGCGATCTTCTGCGCCTGTTCTAGATAGTTCGCGTGACCTGTCTCGCGGAACATCACGGTATAGCCGTAAAGCGCCCATGCTTGGCCGCGAGCCCATGCAGAAGGATCGGAAAATCCCTGATGCGTCTGCTTGCCGCGCACCGCGCCGGTCTCAGGATCGTAATCCACGACATGAAAGCTGCTGGCGTCTGGCCGGAAGTGATTGGCCAATGTCTTGTCTGCGTGGCTTACCGCAATATCCTTTAAGCGCACCTCGCCTGTCTGGTGCGCGGCCCAGGTGAGTAGTTCGAGGTTCATCATGTTGTCAATGATGACGGGATACTTCCAATCGCCAAAATCCCACGAACGGATGAGGCCAACTTGCGGACTATAGCGGGTGGAAAGGGAACGTGCGCCCTGCACCAGTACGGCGCGATACGCCGGGTCCGGTGTGAGACGCAACGCGTTGCCGTAGCTGCAAAACAACATGAAACCGACGTCGTGGTTGCCCCGGAAATTCTGGATGCTTTCAAGACGTTTCGTGTAATCGACTGCGGCGTTTTTCCACTTGGCGTCGTCGGTAAACTCATAGAGATACCAGAGAGTTCCTGGAAAAAATCCGCTGGTCCAATCCTTCGGCCCGACAGTCTTGAGCTGGCCGTCTTCGAAGGTGCGTGGCAGCTTCGGGTCGTTCTTGAGTTGTTCTAACATGAACCCGGTCTGCGCGGCGGCGGTCTGGAACATGGCCGGGATGCGCACGAGCAGTTCGTCGCCTTCGACTTGTTTTGAAGCATTGGTAGATTGCGGGGTCGCGGCGGCTTTGGTTTGCCCCTGTGACGTGGCATTCTCCGCCCCGAAGCAGTTGAGCCAGAAACCAGCGGCAACAACCAAGAGCAGGCCGAAAAAATTATTAGATTGATAGGTGGCAGAAATGACAGTGGTCGACTTCATTATGAGGCAAGGTGATTGGATGTTGGGAGCAAAATGCCCCGCAAAGCGAGCGCGGCGGGCTTTGGCTCGCCATAAAAATCCAAAATAGAAGTATTACACGGACACGGAAATGCGTCGTGGCCCATCCACACGATGAAGCCGCCGCAGCGCGGAAATTTTGCTTTGCAGGCAGCAAACGCCACCGCGAGCCCTTCCACCTGACGTTGCTGACTCCAGCGGACGAACGAATCAAGACTCGCTGGATTGCCACCGGTAGTTAGATATTCTTTCCACTGCAACCACCACGCTGCCGCGTGCAGCCATGCCGGATGGGTCTCATCCGCCGGGAGACCGGAGTCGCCGCAGAATTCGCGGATGAGTTTCGCGTCCGCCGCGCCGGGCACACCGGCTTCGGAATGGAAGAGCGCGTCGGATTGCTCCCAATATTTTTTCCAAGCACGCATCGAACCGGGAATTTTCCAAGGACCGTGCACGCAATGATGCTCACCCTTGCCGATGGCTTTCGGCTCGATGCTGAAGCGCGGACCAAACGGACTGGTCGGCAGGAAGCGGAGTTTTGGGTCAAGCCGTCGCACGGTTTGTTGCATCGCGGCGACGGGCGGATGTTCGTAGCCGACCGGCACACCGCCACCGGAGCGACTGCCGTCCCGGCCGAACTGGAGTTCATTGCCTCCACACCACATTATGAGAGATGCGTGATGCTGGCGGCGCGTGATATAGGACTCCGCGATTTCGCCTGCGCGCCTAACGGCTTCCTTGTCGTCGGGCGGCCAGTTGTCGAGGCCGGAGGATGAAAAGGGAAACTCCTGCCACACGAGTAAGCCGAGTTCGTCGCAGATGTTGAAGAAAGATTCGCGCTCCAGCACAGCACCGCCCCAGACGCGGATGAGGTTAAATCCGAGGTCGCGATAGGTCACGAGCCGCGCGCGGATTTCCGCGTCTGTGACATCGGCGAAGTTAGGGCGGATGGGTGTCCAGTTCACGCCAGCGACGAACACCGGCTGGCCGTTGACGTTGAGAATCCACGGCTCGGCGTTGAGCGGAGCGCCTTCGCAAGCAGTCCAGCGAATTTCACGAAAGCCAACCCGGCGGGTCTGAATCTCCAAAACGCTTCCGCGCTGATCGAGCAATTCCACACGCACGTCGTGGAGCGGTTGTTTGCCGGTTTGCATTGGACACCAAGGATTCATATCCGATATCGTTAGTTTCAATTGCTTGCGATTCGCCGGAGCTTCGATGGCGGCGAGCTTGCGGCCCTTGTCCCAGAGGCTCACCCCCCAGCGAGCACCAGTGACCCCGTTCGACTTTGCAAAAACACGCACGATTCCGCGACGGGTTTGGGCATTGAATTCCGTGAACATCCGCAGCGAGGAAATCTCAGAACCCTCGGAAATTTCCAGTCGCAAGCCATCCCAAATGCCGATCTGCACAAGCCGCGGCATCCAGTCCCAAACATAGTTGAAGCGTGGTTTTTCATCGCGGATGCGCGAAGTGAAATTCACCTGGCCGAGATTGCGCGGAAGGTCCGTAAACACGATGACGAGCGGCACGGATCGGGCGTGAGGGATTTTCGTTAGGTAGTCAGCGATCGCGTCATTCAATTCAAAACGATGTGGCAGGAACGCGCTGGCAAACTGACCCACTTCGACGTCGCCACAGCGGACGACACCTGCTCCGTCCAAGCCGTCACAGACAAGTTGCTTGCATCCTGTCAGACGACACTGCTTCACGGGCAACTTGGTTTCAAATGTCCAATGGCGATTCTCCACCCACTCGGCGGCGAGCGAGTGGGTCGCCACATTCCAATTGGGAATCACCCCCGCGTCGCGCAGCGCTCCCTGCACTGACCCGGGAACCCGCACGGGAACCGGCCCGGCGACAGGCATCAGCTTCACGCCGGTCTCGCGCGCGAGTGCGAGCTGCCAGTTCCATGCGTGCCAGCCACGCAACGTCCACTTGAGCCGGGTGAGGTCGAAGATTTGCTTCATCTGCGAGGTGGGACTCCCTTTTCGTAACGGCTAGTGTTGGAATTCTTCAATTCCTTCATGGTGCGGCGGGTTTGTGGGCACTTGGGAGCGGAGAACCGAAGGAAATCCGATAGGTCAGCCGGTCCGTCGCCCGAATGACGGCCTGCTGCCGCTGCAAGCCTGCCCCGTGAAGGTCGAATGCCTTTGAGAGTTGGATTTTGGCGTCAGGTTCCGCCACCTGGATTCGGAACAGGACGCCGTGCTGAAGGATCTGCAATTGGTTGTCTGACATGTCTAGCGCCGAGTCCTTCTCACAGAGCAAGGGCAGTATTTCCTGGAAGGCACCGGGGGCGGTGATTCGCACGGTGATACCGTCATTTGTGAAGTTGATCTGTTTATCTACTCCCTTGCCCAGAGTGTAATGGATTTCCAGTTCACCCTCTGACAAATCGCGTGCCCCTTCGGCTGGATCGATGGTCTTGCCTTCGATCAGGAATTTTGCATTCAGGTCGCTCTGCTCGAAGGTCGTGGTGTTTTTGCCGAGAATCGTCCCCCAACGGTCGGGGCTTTTCGGGATGGACTGCATCGCCGGACCGAACGCGGGATTCCAAAGCAGTCCAAGACCGTAGGCTTGTTGGCCGGGAGCTTCAATTTTGCCGGAGTTAAAGGCGGCGTAATACGTCGGACGGCGCACAAAAGTAAATGTGTAGGGACGAGGGTCGTGGCGTTGGTGGGTGAACTGATCGCGGGCAATCGGTGGCAATGCGTGCCTGGCAGCCTCGCGTTGGGCGACAGTTGGATGCCATGGTGCCGTCTCACCCGCCGCTGCGTGGACGAAGGTCGGGATATAGCTGCTGGATCCGGGAACCTTGAGCGCAGGCCACTTTCCCCATTGCCGCGCGAGATCGCGGCGTTTTTCCGACAATGCATCGCGATACGCTTCGCGCGTATTCGCCATCGCCCGGGAAATCGGCACCACTTCGGACATTACGAAAGTGTGAGGCACTGCGATCGCTAGGTTGGTGCGTGTCTGCACGCCGGCATTGATGGCATAGGCGTCATCGCCCGGAATGGGAACCGAGTTATATGAAAGCCATTCGTTCCATCGCTGGTGCGAATCGATCAGCTCTGGAGCCACTGCCGGATCGTTGCGAAGCAGCGGCCAGGCGGCGCGCAGATTGTTCTCGTGGACGCCGGAATAGCCGAAATCCGCGCCAGCTCTTTCATAGAAGAATCCTGCTGGACTCTGATCGTCTGTGATGGCGCGGGCCGAGGCTCTTTCGAATAGCGATGGCAGCTCCTTGTCCGGCCAATGTTTCAAATACACCGCAGAGGCGTAATACGCACCGCTGAACTGGTTGCTATAGATGCGCGAGGCCTTGATCAGATCGGGATGGGTGAAAAGGGCCGCCAACGCGCGGCGGAGGGATAAACGCGCCTTATCGAGCAACCCGGCATCGAAGGGCTGGCCACCTTCGACCAACAGATCAAGAGTGCGGGCTGCGGCCATCGCTCCGAATCCGGTCGGCGCGAGCGACCAGTTCTCCGAGCTGTATTCCGCGTAGCGGCCATCGGGATTCTGGATGCGCGTCCAGCGATTGAGCATGGCTTCGAGCCGCAATCGGACTGCAGGGTCGCCGCAGTAGGGATTCCACGGTCGCTCGGCGGTATAAAAATAGGCCAGTGCCATTTGCATTTCCATGATGCGGGCGTTGTAGGGTTTGTTGTCCTTGGGCTCGCGATTGACCGCCAGATCAAGAAATCCCCGGTCCTTGCCTTTTTCGTTAACGGCGTTGGCAATTTGAGGGAAATGAAACAGCATCTCTGGAACCTCGAGTTCATGGTCGGAGAACTTGTCTAACTGGATGCTCTTGAAATCGGCAGCCTTCACGTCAGGCCACGCAGCTGCCCCCTGCGCCGGTATCAACGCAAGAATGGCGAGCAGGCTTTGCCGGAGAATTGTGATCATGCTAGGAGGACCCGGGTGATTTTTGGTTTCAGGGTGTATCAGTAGGCTAGAGGTAGGGTCTCAAGCCGTGCTCTATTGAATTGCAACGGAGCTGACTCTGGCGACCTATCGTGCAATCGGCCAATTGTCCCATAATGAGAATATGATGACCCAGATCGACAATTTGCCCGGGCTTCGACTTCGACCTATTCCTCGTGAAAGGGATCAGCGATTGGATTTATCACGCGCATGCATCACGGGTGGCTGAAGAAGAGTTAACCCAATTCCCATCCCGCTCTGCGCGGCATCTTGACGAGGTCGGCCGCCTCGGGCCGGTTGGGAGCACGACATGCGGCAGCGTCCCATTCGATGCGACCGCCCAGACGGATCGCCAGATTGCCGAGGTGGGTGAGTTCGGTGAGACCGGCTGCATAAGTGAAGTCTGAGGAAACCGGTCCTTCAGCCTTGCACGCCGCCACCCAATTCGCTTCGTGGCTGCCACGCAGGATCGGCAAGCTGGCTGGGACCTTGCGAGCTTCTTCGGCGAGCGTTTCCGGGTAGAGGTTGAGCTGGGTGCCGGGATAGGTGCCATGACTGATGGTGCCGCGAGAACCGATGATGAGACAGCCGCCCTCATCGTCGCCTAACTTGCGTCCTTCGCTCAATTCATCCACTTCCCTGGGCCGCGCGCCCGAATGCCAGTCGAGCTGCAAGGCCGGAAAACCGCCGCGGGCCGGAAAGTGATAACGCACGTGCGCCTTGTCTGGATGAACAAATTCGTTCGCTCCTTCGATCGAGATCAGTTCGATGAGCGATGGCTTCATCAGGTCGAGCGCCCAACACGCGGCGTCCAGCGTATGAACGCCGCGGTCGCCCATCATGCCGCATCCATAGTCCCACCAGGCGCGCCAGCGGGCCGGGTGATA
>JBGSOI010000134.1:0-19449 GCA_041739215.1 Akkermansiaceae bacterium | reverse complement strand
GCTCCGCCGAGTCTTCGCCAGCTGCATCATCCGCCGTCCACATTCGGGATTTTTCTTCACGATCAAGCCGTGAGTGGCAACCGGCGATAACGTCCTTATTCGAATTCGGGCTTCCCTCCGCCGGTGCCACCACTCTACGTTATCCAAGAGAAAAGGGCAGGGTGTGGCAGCGGGGCTCACCGGGTGCTGTGTGTTCATTGTAGCGGAGAACAAACGCAGCGACCGGAGATCGTCGCCACGGTGGCTTTGTGCTTGCCGGTGTGCATGATTTCCCGATGGTCTGCGGGGAAATGCTGTCTGATCCCGCGGTCCTTGCCATGGCGCTGTTAGCGGCGTTGTGCATCGGGCTGTCGAAGGCGGGGTTCAGCGGGATCTCGATGGTGGCGGTGGTTTTGCTGGCGGACATCTACGGCTCGAAGGCATCGGTGGGGGTGACGTTGCCGCTGTTGATCGCGGCGGATCTGATCGTCTATCCGGCGTTCATGAGATACGGGTCATGGCGGCCGGTGTGGAAGCTGCTGGGGCCGGCGCTGTTGGGGATCGCGCTGGGCTGGTGGCTGCTGGGAGTGATTTCCGAGACGACGGCGCGGCGGGCGATCGGTGGCTGCGTGCTGATGATGGTGGCGCTACAGACAATCCGCCGCTGGCAGCCGGTGGCGTTCGACCGGCTGGCGGAGTCAAGGGGCTTCGGCCTGGGGGCGGGGGTGCTGGGAGGATTCGCGACGATGCTGGCGAACGCGGCGGGGCCGGTGATCCAGCTTTATCTGATGGCGCGGAATATCCCGAAGATGGAACTCATCGGCATCGGCGCGAGGTTTTTCCTGTTGATCAATCTGATCAAGGTGCCGCTGAACGCGCGGCTGGCATTGATCACGGCGGAGAGCTTGCTGGACAATCTGCGGCTGCTGCCGGCGGTGGCGGTGGGGATCTTCGGCGGAAAATGGCTGGTGCGGCATGTGCCGCAGGTGGCGTTCGAGTGGATGATCGTGATTTTCGCGACGCTGGCCGGCTTGCGGATGTTGTTCTGGTGAATGTGAGGTGGCTCACTGCCAGCGCACCTCGCGCATGTTCTGATAGTTCTGCCAGGCTAGGTAGCCGAAAAGGATGGCGGTGTAGGTGGAACGGAGCCAGAGAAACGCGAGCGCCGCCATGGCCGCGCCGGCGATGAGGCCGATGAGGAAAACCAAGCGCTGGGGCCGGACATAGAGATCGGTGATCTGCCCGCCATCGAGCGGCATCACCGGAAGCAGATTGATGACGCCCCACCAGAAGTTGATCCAAAGCAGGTGACGGAGAAGGACATGGATGAAAGGTTTTTCGCGCAGGAAGGTGATGAGTTCGTCGGAAGCAAAGGGCAGCCGCGTCCCGAACAGCGTCTGCGAGGTGAAGGCCATCACGTCGGGGCCGTTGAAGGCGAGGGCGAGCGCGGCGAGGATGACGATTAGAAAAGCGAACCCCGCGCCCGGGCCGGCGGCGATCATCCAGAACCGCTGCTGGCGGCTGAACCTGCCGCCCTGATTGTAGGCGAGCCCGCCGAAGGTGGTGAGGACGATTTTGGCATAGCCACCACCGAGCTTGCGGCCGGTGAGGGCGTGGCCCAGCTCGTGGATGAGGATGGAGATGAATGCCGCGAAAACGAACAAGATCATCGAGATTATGGCCCGCTTTGAATCGGCATAGAAGCCCCCTCCCAAGAGCGCGCAAACCACCCAGAAGAACGGCTGGACCTCGACGGGGATTCCAAACAGGGAAAATCGAATCATGCTGGGTCTGGGTAGGCGGAAACGGCGCGGTGCGCAAGGCCGGGAAGCCGCTGCCTCCCAGAATGCGGGTCGCCGGGTCTTGACCCGCGGCAGTTCTCCGCTTATAGGCTCGGGCGGAAGTGCTAAATCAGTCGCGGCCCGGCCACTTTCCTTTTCAGCAGATTTCAGATTTTCATGCGTACTCCACTCACCTTTTTCTTCGGTCTATCAAGTTTGGCGGTCGCGCTGCTAACCTCCTCTTGTGGCACTGGCGGTGCACCGTCGTCCCATCCCAGGAAGGCGCAGCAAAGGGTTCTATACAAATGGTATGATGACGGCGGGGAGGGCAAGGTGAGCATCCGCATCAGCCTGACCGACCAGATCGCCGAGTTCAAACGCGGCGACCGGGACATCGGCTGGTGCTACGTCGCGACCGGCAAGGAAGGCCATGGCACATCGCCGGGGAGCTACAAGATCACGGAAAAGATCGAGGACAAATACTCGAACCTCTACGGCTGGCACGAGGATGAGTTCGGCAATGTGACCGACAACGACGCCAGGGCGCGCGACAAGGTGCCGCCGGGCATGGTTTACGTCCCGGCACCGATGCCTCATTGGATGCGGCTGACTTCCTACGGCGTGGGTTTGCACGGCGGGGTGATTCCGGAACCCGGCCAACCGGCGTCCCACGGCTGCATCCGGATTCCGAAAGAGTTTGTGCCGATCGTGTTCGATTCCGTGAGTGTGGGAACTCCAGTGACGATCACCAACGCACCCAGCAACCGCGTAATGCCAGAGGCCGAACCGCAGGGACCGCAAATGGATTATCCGCCACAACAACAGCAGGTCAGACGGCGCACCGGCAGTGATGGCAGCGCGCAATCGGTCACCTACCGCAACGGAGTCCCGGTTTCCTTCTACTGATTCCGGCTTGATTTTCGAAATGCAAAACCCGTCGGGAGTCATGCTCCCGGCGGGTTTTCTTCATCCTGGAGCCAAAGGGCGGGGTTCGCTTATGGCTGGGCGGGAACGTAGAGTTCCGAGCCTTTGGCCAGAACGGTTGCGGTGGTGAGATCGAGTCCGTTGAGGGCATTGAGTCGCTCGGCGTCGGTGCCGTGCTTGGTCGCGAATTCGCCGTAGGTCATTTCTCCGTCAATGGTGACCGGCCGGATTTTCTTCTCGGCGGTGTTGGTGGCGGGGATTTCCTTCTCAACGACGGGAGTTGGTGCCGGTGCGGGTGCCGATTGGGTTTCCGTGACGGTGCTGGCCGGTGCCGGGGTGGAAACCGGTATGTTTTCTCGGATCGGCACGGATTTCATGGTGGCTGCCGGAGGAGCGGTTTCCACAACTGGCGGAGCGGTTGTCCGGGCTGGTGCGCTGATCATCGTCGTGGAAGACGAGGAGCCGCCGAGGTTGACGACCTGGCCGGGACGAAGTGCGGAAGCATTCACCTTGGGATTGGCGGCGAAGAGGGCCTGGATGCTCAACCCGTGTTTTTTGGAAATGCTGGAGAACGTTTCACCGGCCCGCACCTTGTGGGTCTTTCCGGCGGTTTGCGGTGCGGCGGGTGTCGCTGCGGCCACTGCAGGAGTCGCCGGGGCCGCCCTGCCGGGGACCTTGAGCTTCTGGCCGGGATGGATGATCGAACTGGTCTTCATCCCATTGGACTTGGCCAGCGCCTTGGAGGTGGTGCCGACCTTGCGCGCGATTTTTTCAAAATTGTCGCCTGCCTTGACCACGTAGGTCGCGGCGGAAGGGGAGCTGGACTTCTCGACCGCGGCGGATTTGGCCGGTGCGGGCGCTGACGAGCGCGTTTCGTGGCTACCGGCGCGGAGTCTTTCATTGGCCACTTCCAAGTCGTTGATCTGGCGCTTTTGCTCCTGAACCAGCGCACGGAGCGTTTCGAGTTCGGATTTGGCAAACGCCGAAGGCGACGCAAGTGCCATGGACAGGGTGGCGATCAACAAAGTTGGTTTCATGACGACCCAGCTTGTTTCAAAAAGATCTTTTAAGATCAAGCGAAAATCAAACTTTCTTAA
The DNA here is from genome assembly GCA_041739215.1 of Akkermansiaceae bacterium. Classification (GTDB taxonomy): domain Bacteria; phylum Verrucomicrobiota; class Verrucomicrobiia; order Verrucomicrobiales; family Akkermansiaceae; genus Luteolibacter. The sequence continues at coordinate 15,668 of JBGSOI010000134.1, read as the reverse complement.
CTACAATCACGCAAACCCGCCTGGTTGTAGGGATAGCAAAAAACGGGCGGTCCCCGAAAGGACCGCCCGTTGGCGTGAGAACTGGTGCGGATCGGCTTAGTTCGCCCGGCCGGTGTAGGAGTTGTCCTCGGTCTTCACGTTGATCCGTTCGCCAACGTTGATGAACAGCGGGACCTGGACGATGAGGCCGGTTTCCATGACGGCGGGCTTGTAGACGTTGTTGGCGGAGTCGCCTTTGACGCCTTCCGAGGACTCAGCCACGGTCATGACCATCGAGAGCGGAAGATCCACGGCGACGACAATGCCGTCGGCGACCATGAGGTTGTAGATCTGGCCTTCGATGAGGTAGTTCTTCACCCCTTCGATGAGGTCTTCATAGACGACCGCGTCCTCGTAGGTGTTCGGGTCGAGGAAGTGATAGCCGCTGCTGTCCTTGTAGGAATACTCGTGCGGGGTGCGCTCGAGGACGACGCCTTCGACGCTGTCGTTGGAGGTCATGCGCAGGTTGAAAACCTTCTTGGTGGCGACGCTGCGGATCGACATCTGGACATAGGATGCCATCCGCGGCGGGGTCTTGAGTTCGTGATCGATCACCAGACAGACTTCATTGTTGTGGCGGACGGCGTGTCCCTTGCGGAGGTTGATGATGGGTGTGCTTGCCATGATTTGTGGGGGCGGGGATAGGCCGGGCCGCGCGGGGACGCAAGCACGGAGTTGCGGATTGAAAAGCAAAACGCCGCTTCAGTCCTGTTGCTCCTTGAGCCAAGTCGCGATCTTTTGATCGTCGTCCCCGGCTGCCCAGAGGTGCCGGAGAAAATCCGCGGGATGGATGTCGCCGTGGTTTTTCAGGAAATTCCGATCGCCGCCACAGCCGAACATCAGGTCCGGATCGAGCTCGCCGCGGAGTTTTGCCCGGCCCTTGGCAAGGAGGCGCGGCAGATAGGCCATTCCTTCGAATTCTTCGCCGAAGGTCGGGACATCGTCGCCCGTCAGGACCGTGGCGCTCGGAATACCCTTTTGGACGGTTTGGAAATAGTCACGGCGGACCGCGGCTACCAGCAGCGCGGTCGAGATCGACGGCACTCCGGCGTCGCCGAAATCCTCGACGAAATCAAAGAACTCGCGGGGCTTGCAGCCGATCCCGGCGAGAAATGTGGAATCCTCGCAGGTGTAGTATTTTTCGAAATCCCGGTCACCGGACTGATAGGCGGCGAGGCAGCGGTCGAAGAGAGTGAGAAAGGTGTCGTTCCAAGTCATGGTGGTAATAGAGTGAAATTTCAGTTCTCCGCCTGCTTTTTCTTCACCATCGGTGCGATTGCGTCGATGGCCGCCAGTAGCGCCTCGTCCGGCATCGGCGATTGGAGAGCGTCCAGCGAGTCGTCCAATTGCGCCACCGTGCGAGCCCCGATGATCGACGAGGTGACCGCCGGAGAGCGCAGCGACCACTGGATCGCGAGGTGGTTGAGGGGCATCCCGTGGGCTGCGGCGAGATCGCCGAGCGCCCGGATTTTTTCCTGCTGCGCCTCGACCTGCTCGACCTTGAGAAATCCCTCGGCCCGTGCGGCTCGAGAGCCATCCGGAATGCCGTCCACGTACTTCGGCGTGAGCATCCCTTGCGCCAGCGGGCTGAACACCACGCAACCGATCCCCTCGTCCAACAGATAGTCGAGGATGCCCTCGCTTTCCGGCCAGCGGTTGAGGATCGAGTAAGGCGGTTGATAAATCAGGCAGCGGATGCCCATGTCCTTGAGGATTCTAACGGCCTTCTTCAGCCGCTTGAGCGGATATTTCGAAAGGCCGACGTAGAGAGCCCGGCCGCTGTTCACGGCCGTGGCCAGCGCCGACATCGTTTCCTCCAGCCGCGTCTCGGGATCCGGGCAGTGGGAGTAGAAGATGTCCACGTAATTTTGCCGGAGCCGCTTGAGCGATTGATCGAGCGACGCCAACAGATGCTTGCGCGATCCCGCCTGGCCGTAAGGGCCGCTCCACATGTCGTGACCGGCCTTGGAGGTGATGATCAGCTCGTCGCGGTGGCTCGCGAAGTCCTCGACGAGGATGCGTCCGACATTTTCCTCGGCCGATCCGGCAGGCGGGCCGTAGTTGTTAGCGAGGTCGAAATGGGTCACCCCGCGGTCAAACGCGCGGCGCATGATCCGGCGGGCTTCCTCGAAATCATCGACGTGGCCGAAGTTGTGCCAGAACCCCAGCGAAATCTCGGGAAGCAGGATTCCGGAATCCCCGCAACGCCGGTAAGGCATGCGACCATCGTAGCGCGCTGAGTCAAACATGGCGGAAAATTGGAGGGTCTCCCCGCCCTTGCCAAGCTCAACCGCGTGACGAGTGGCAGGTGGGACGAATTCCCGCTCATGGCAACTTCCGTCTCCCGGCGCGCGGCGGCTCAGTCCCGAATCAGATTGCGGACGAGAAACTCCGCGCGGCGGCGTTTGCCGTAGGGCGTCTCCGCGGCACCGTGCCCGGCATTCATGATCGGCAGGAACTCGAAATCCTTGTCGGCTTGCTGTAGCGCGTGGACCACCTGCGCGGTTGAAGCTGGATCGACGTTGGTGTCGAGCTCGCCGACGACGAGCAGCACCTTGCCGGTTAACTTGTCCGCATGGGTGACGTTGGAATTCCGCGCGTAGCTTTCGTCCACCGGCCAGCCCATCCACGCCTCATTCCACCAGATCTTGTCCATGCGGTTGTCGTGGCAACCGCAATCCGCGACGGCGACCTGATAGAAATCACCGTGATGCAGCAGCCCGGCCAAGGCGTTCTGCCCCCCCGCGCTGCCGCCAAAGATGCCGACGCGGGACAGGTCCATCCACGGGCGGTTCGCGGCCGCGGCCTTGATCCAGGCGACGCGGTCGGGGAAACCGCCGTCCGCCAGATTCTTCCACGCGACATCATGAAATGCCTTGCTCCGCCAGTTGGTCCCCATGCCGTCGATCTTCACGACGATGAACCCGAGCTCGGCCATCGCGTTCATGCCGGACCACGCGGAGTAGTTCTTCGGTACGAAAAAGTCATGCGGTCCGGCGTAGATGTCCTCGACGACCGGATACTTTTTCGCCGGATCGAAATTCGCTGGGCGGACGATCACTCCGTAGATGTCGGTTGCTCCGTCACGGCCTTTCGCGACGAAACGTTCGGGCCGGCTCCAGCCGGTTTTCTGCAACGCGCTGTCCTCCGCGCGTCCGAGTTCGGTGACGAGCGTGCCATCGTCCGCGCGGCGCAGTTCGTTGACCGGGGGCTGATCGACCCGCGACCAAGTGTCTATCAGGAACTTTCCATCAGGAGAGAATCTGATGCCGTGATTGCCATCACTGGTGGTCAGCCGGGTGAAGCCGGTGCCGTCGAAGTTCACTCTCACAAAATGAGTCTGATAGGGGTCCTGGCCGGTCACGCCCAGAACCTTGAGCAGCAGTTGGCGTTTCTTTTCATCGACCTCAACCACCTCGCGGACATTCCATTTTCCCGTGGTGATCTGTTTTTTGATATCTCCGGAGGTCCCGTCGATCAGATAGAGATGGTTGTGGCCGTCGCGCTCGGAGGCCCAGAGAATCTCCCGGGTTTCCGGCAGGTTGCGAAAGTAGAGCTTCTGCGAGTAGTCGATGAAGGTCTTGCTGGTGTCCTCGAAAATCTTGCGGACCGATCCTGAATCCGTGCGGATGCCGATGATCCGCATGACTTGGTGGCCGCGCTGGTTGTAAACGAACGAAAACTCGGATGAATCGGCGGCCCACGAGACGCGGTCGATTTCCCACGGATTGTTGAAGAGCGCATTGTCGATGGGGATTTCCCGATGGCTTCCGATCTCAAACAGCCGCGGCATCGGCTGTTCGATCTCATCGCCTGGCTTGGGATAATCGATGGTCTTGAGTTTCGGCTGGACCTGATCCGGCGGTGACGACTGGACGATATGGATCTTCCGGGCCTCCACCTGTTTCACCCGGAATGCGACGAGCTTCTTCGAATCCGGCGACCATCTCAGCGGGCCGGTGAAACCTTCTCCGGCAGAGCCACCGGAGCTGATAGGAATCGCCGCGCCACCTTCCGCCGGCTCGATGAAAACATTGTGATCGCGGATGTAGGACCGCCACTTCTTGTCAGGTGATAGATCGTCCCGCTCGCGAGGCGGCGCTGGAACCCGGCCGGTGATCCGGGCGAAAGTCGGCGTGTCCCCGGTCTCGACGGCGGCGAGTGGTTCGCCGCTGGCCTTGGTCATCAGCCAGACGTGGCCGGAGTAGGTCTGTTGGGTGGCGGTTCCGCCGGGAGCGATTTTACCGTAGGATTTGCGCTCACGGCCGCCGCTCACCCAGAACATCTCGATCTCGCCGTCGGTGGCGTTCTCAATGGTGACCGCCGATGGCGGACCGCTGCGACCGCCCCGCCGGCGGACTTCCTCTGGCGCGAGCAAAGGGCTTTCCTGAGGCGGAAGATCGTCGGGCGAAACCTGGTGGGATGACGGATCCAACCGCCAGGATTTCCCGAACGCGCGGAACCGCACGGTGCCATCCGCGGTGATCTCCAACTGATCGATCGGCAGCCGCTTGCTTTCGATTTCTCGTCCGGCGGCTTTGGCCAGCGCTCTCGCTAACAGCTCGTGATCGAAGGCCGGTTCCTTGCGCCCGGTCTTCAATTCCACTTTTAGGAACCGCAGTTCGTCGCTTCCCGAATCCACCCGGTAGGCGAGGTGGCTGCCGTCCGCCGACCAGAAGGTGCGGAGATCGTTGCCTGTTAGCAGCGGGTTGGCCTGCTTGCCGAATTCTTCGGCCCGTTGCATACCGGCACCGATGTCTCCGGCAGTCAGTCCCGAAACAAGGAGGTTGGAAATCAAAAGAAACAGCGTGGAAAACTTCATGGGCTTTTCAAGAACCATGAATGATCCGGCCCGCTTTCACCACTGATTAAATTGGTCTGAATCCCCATCATCCATTGGAAAAACCGCACAAAACGTTTCCTAAGCCGTGGCAACCGGGATCCAGCAGGTGACCACGCAACCATCCTGATTTCCCCGGCGGACGGAAATTTTCGCACCGATCAGGTCAGCCCGATATTGGAAGATATGCAGGCCCATGCCGGTTTCCGTGCCGGGCTCCGGTGCGGTGAAGCCCTTGCCGTTGTCAGTGACTGTTAGCGCCCAAACCCCGTTTTCCCTCACGCATTCTATCTGAATGTTGCTGGCCTTGCCGTGTTTGATGGCGTTGTTGATGGACTCCTGGACAATACGGTAAAGATGGATTTCCACGGGCTTCTCGAACCGGAATTCCGAGTTCGCATTTACCGTGCAGCGGATCCTGGACAGCAACTGCGTCCGCAGGGCGAGGTCCTGGAGCGCGAGGATCAGGCCGCCACGCTCCAGTTCGACCGGATAGAACGATTTGGCGAGATTGCGGGTGGTACTGATGCTCTCGATCAGGCATCTGACGATTTGTTCCGCATCCGCAGCAGCCGGATGGCACTCCGCCTGAAGCTCGCTCAAAAGAACCTGGGACAGCATGCCGATGCCCGCGAGTTGTTGCCCGAGATTGTCGTGCAGGTCCTGACCGAGCCGGGTTTGCTCGCGCTCGCTCAATTTGAGAATCTCGCCTTGCAAACGGCGGCGCACGGAAATTTCGTTCTCCAACACCTGCACCGTGCTGCGGAGTTCCTTGGTCCGCTCGACCACGGACTCCGCGAGCTTGGAATTGAAATTCCTCAATGCCTCCTCGGCGGCCTTGCGTTCGGTGATGTCGATGAAGGTGCCGAGGCTGCCGGTGACCGCTCCACTTTCGTCGAAGAGTGGAACCACATTTCCCAAGATCCGACAGCTCCCGCCGTCCGGGAACACCACCTCCAGCTCGGTGTCGTGCACGGGCGCACCAGTGGTCGCCGCCAGTTGCATCGGCAGTTCTCCGGATGTTAGCGGCATACCGTTGCGGACAATCTGATAGCCGGTGCCAACCGCGCCCAGGGAAATATCCGACTGTTCGCCGACGCGGAGCAATTTGCGCCCGGTCGGATTCGCGGTGATGACTTGGGAGCCGGCGCCATGACCGACGAAGATCGCCACCGGCACTTCCCGCATCAACGTCTCAAGTTCGGCGGTGCGTATCGATAGCGCCTGCTCCACCCGCTTGCGGGCGGTCACATCGCTCGCCGCGCCGAACCACTCGACGATCTCACCGTTAGAATCCCGGATCGGCACCGCCCGCGAGATCGTCCAGCCCGCGCTGCCATCCGTCCGGAGGACACGATGTTCCATCTGGAACTTGCTCTTGGTCCGGATCGATTCCTGGATGGCTGCCATCACCCGCGGCTGGTCGTCCGGATGAATGTATTCCTGAAGCCAGTTGCGGTTGCCTTCCGCGGAGGGCGCGAGGAATTCCCGGCTCTGGAGTTGTCTCATCTCGCTCCAATCCGGACCCATCTGATAGACCACGTCGGAAATGGCGGTGACCAGCGCGCGGAAACGTTCCTCGCTTTTGCGCAGAGCTGCGTCGCTCTTCCGCCGTTCCGTCAGCGCCCGGTTGAGCCGCCAGAGCGCTCCCGCGACCAACAAGAACGCCACCGCGCTCGCGCCAATGATCGCCCAGCGAGTCGCGCGGGCGCTGGTCTCGCTTTGGCTCACCCGTTCGTTCAGCAGGGTTCGTTCGTGGACGGTCATTTCCGCAGCGATGCTGTAAATCCGCTCTAACATCCGTTCGCCTCTGCCCGAGGCCACGTTTCTTTGCACCCTCTCAAAGCCTTCCCGCCGGCGCAGCTCGACATGGTTTCTGGCCAGCCCCTCCCGTTCCGCGATCCCCTCGGCGAGCGCGGCCAGGCGGTCCCGTTGCGGCGGACTTTCGGCGACGAGGACTTTCAATTGCTCCATGGCGGCATCGCGGTCCAGAATCGCCTGCTGTTGTTTGGCTAGAAACAGGGTTTCGTCGCCGGTGATCAGGAATCCGCGGTGACTCACCGCGTCGTAGCTAACAATTTTGACCAGCTTCTCGATCACGGCCATGACCTCGTGGGTGTGGACCACCCGTTTGGCATCGGCGCTCATTCGCATCGTGCTTTGGAACGAGATCGCAGCGACCCCCGCCAGCAGCAGCAGCGCGAGGACGAATGCGGCGATGATCTTCCTGGCGGTCTTGTGTTTCATTGGAGCAGCCCAGAGGTCCGATACCCTAACCGGTTGCAACCAAAAGTCGCCACATTTCTCAGTCCGGTTGCGAATCGGCACGCCCGGCTTCTCCGCCTTGTCGCACTTCAATCTTCCGTAACCAGCGAGATCTCGCGATCATACTCTATCAGAATCATCCGGATCCTGCCCTCCGCGATGGCCGTGTGGGCCGCACCTCCCCGCAATGTAACCCGTTTCCAGGAACCACCGGGAACCAGCTGGCGGTAAAGGGCTGGCGGGCGGAAAATCGACAACCGTCCCTGTAGGTCGCAATCCACCGACACCGCGCCGGAGTCGCCGATATCCTGACGCGCCGCGAAGTTTTCAGACCATGTCGCGCCACCATCGGTGGAGCGCCGGATGCGGGTGCCGTCGAATCCTCCGTCGAGGGTTAGCAGGCATCCGTCCGATCCGCGACGGGTCTGAACCTGGCCGGACAAATAGAGCGGAGTCGTCTCACCGGTAGCGGCGTCCCTTCGGAACCACCCCCCGGCCTGAATGATCGCGTCACCGCTGTTATTGAATATCAGACCGGTCTCAAAAGCTCCATGTGGTGACAAATCTGATATTTTGGTATTTGTCCAACTGTCAGGAGCAGTGCTCATCGCGTGGGTGAAATAGGATCCGTCGTCCCCCCGATAGGCCACCCCCAGCATCCCTTGAGGAGATATGGCGAATTTCGGAAAGGCCCAGTAAGGACTCGCGAGTCCGGATCGGATCACCCGCCTGTCCCAAACCGTTGATCCCGAAGGCTTCCGGAGCAGGACGATTTCATTCGTCGTGTAGTCGCGGCCCACGACATGCGGGACTCCGGAAGGACCGATCTGGAGCGTGAGATCCGTGTATCCGGAGGTGTCCCAAAAGACCGGATTCTGCGCCCCGGTACTCCCGACCACCCGCTCCACCACCGGCTGATTTCCGTTTTCCGCGCATTCCCCGTAATAGAGCATCCTACGGTCACGGTTTTGATAGATAAAGGCAGTCCTCCCGTCAGGAAGCCTGCTCATGGAAATGTCGCCAAACCAGTCTCCGCCGGCATCCAGGCTTTGGAACCTGAACGGCAGGACAGCCATTCGATAGAACTCGGATGGCGGAGCATACTCTCTCACCTGCCGCACCTTGATGCCCTCACCCGGATCTTTGAATGGTGCGAGGTAATGCTCTTCCCAGGATTTCAAATCCTTCGTGACGTCTACCAGATAGCGCCGCTCATTGCTGGACTCGAAACGAAGCATGAGCTCGTTGTTGTCGTCGAGAAAGGTATCGACCCGGGAGGGCGGTGGAGGCGTAACTGCAAAGCAGGTGGCCGAGGAGGCAAGCAACAGCCATTGGGACAATCTCACGAGTCGAGAATCCTTTGACCGGCGAAGGATCGCAAGCCATGAGTGCGGTCATTTTCCTGTGGAGATGCCGCTACGCGTCATCCGCCTTCGGTAGACACCGGCATCATGGCCAGAAACGCTGCTTCATCGAGAATCGGCACGCCGAGTTTCTCCGCCTTGTCGCGCTTCGAGCCGCCGCCCTCACCGGCGAGGACGTAACTTGTCTTCGCTGAGACCGAACCGCTGACCTTGCCGCCCTTGCTCTCTATCAGCTCCTTCATCGCGTCGCGGTCCATGCTGAGGGTGCCGGTGATGACGAAGGTTTTGCCGGCGAGGGGCAGGGCTGATAGATCGGCCCCGGCGGTGATGGGGAGGTGATTTTCGGAAACCGGGTCGATCCCCAGCTCCGCCAGGCGGGCGATGACGTGCCGGCCGGCGTCGGAATTGAAAAAGCTGATGATCGTCTCCGCGACGGCCGGACCGACGTCGCCGGTGATCGAGTATTTCGCGAGGAGTTCATTCTGCTTCTTCGCGGTCGCGCGGGTGTCGCGGAGGAGCTCCGCGAGGATCTCGGAGCCGGCAATCTCGCCGATGGTGCGATGCAGGCGGGTGAGTTCCTTGGAAGCGGATTCACCTAACTGGCGGATGCCCATGGCGTAGAGCCAGCGATGGAGTGGTTTGCCTTTCGCCGCTTCGAGGGATGATAGAACCTTGGCCGCATTCTTTTCGCCGAAGCGCCGCGGGGCCTCTTCCGTTCCGAGATTCAGATTGGCGAGGGTTTCCTCAGTGAGCTTGAAGAGATCGAGCGGTGTGGTGCAATGGCCGTGCCGGACCAGCGCCTCGGCGACGATTTCACCGAGCCCGTCCAGATCCAGCGCCTTGCGGGCGGCGAAGTGTTTGATGCTGGTGACCGCTTGCGCCGGGCATTCGAAATTCGTGCAACGCCAGGCGACGAAGCCTTCCTCCTGCGAGATCGGCCCGCCGCACGACGGGCATTTCCCGCCGACGCTGTCGTAAAGCGAATAGGGGACCGCTCCTTCCACATGGCGGATGACCTTCACGACGGCCGGGATGATTTCGCCGGCCTTCTCGATGAGCACCGTGGCTCCCAGGCGGATGTCCTTCTTGGTGATTTCGTCCTGGTTGTGGAGAGTGGCGCGCGAAACGGTGGAACCGGAAATGAGCACAGGTGTCAGCTCCGCGACGGGCGTCAGGACGCCGGTGCGGCCGACCTGGATGAGGATGTTGTTGAGCGTCGTCTCCTTTTGCTCCGGCAGGAACTTGTAAGCCGCCGCCCAGCGCGGCGCGCGGGAAGTGAAGCCGAGGATCTCCCGCTCGGCGCGGTCGAGGACTTTGATGACCGCGCCGTCGGTGCCGTAGTCGAGGTCGTGGCGCTCACGGTTGATTCTCGCGACCGCGGCTAACAACTCTTCGAGATTATTGGCATTGAGGATCGGCAGGTTTTGCGGGATGCCGAGGTTGCCTAACAAATCATGGAACCCGTGCTCGGTTTCCAGCGACGGACCGTCATAGGCGCCGAGCCCGTGCGCGAGAAACGCCAGCGGACGCTTGGCGACGATCTTCGGGTCAAGCTGCTTGAGCGTGCCTGCCGCCGAGTTGCGGGGATTGGCGAAGGTGGGCAGGCCCGCCTCGTCACGCTCGGCATTGAGGGCGGCGAACGCCTCGTTGGGCATGAAGATTTCACCGCGGACTTCGAGGAGGGAAGGGATTGTGGATGAGGGATCGGTGATCGGAGATGAATGCGGGATGCTGCCCATCGACAGGACTTGGAGATCTATGGGGACGAGCTCGCCGTCATTGATTTTGATGAGATTTCCGACGTGGGCGTCGGCGATTTCGGCACCGGTTGTGTCATTTTCCCAACGATTGTGGCCTTTCGACTGGTAGCCGTTGGCTTCGAACCAGGTGGCGACTTCCTCAGACGTAGGAACCGCACCCGTGACGAACGGCTGGGAAATGACGAGTGCAGGACCACGCTTGGTCTCCAAAACTCCGTGGAGCAGAATGTCATCGCCGAACACTTGGTTCGCGGCTTCCAGATTGTTCAGGTAATCAATCGCCTCGCCTTGTGCCCCGAAGTTGGGAGGCAGGGTGAACTTGATGACCCGGTTACGGCTTTGAATGTGAAAAACCGTATGCTCCGACTGCCCGCCTAACTGAGGGTAACGAGCTGCGAGTCGTCCGAATCGTTGAGGGTCGAGGAGTCGGTTTGACTCTCTGGCCCACGATACCACGGATTCGGCTTCCTGTCGGATCCGTTGCGAAACATCTGTTCCATCGCTTCTTCCGAGGTCAGCGAGAAGCCTTCGCGCCAGGCTTTGTCCCTGGCTTTGCGGAGACGTTCGGCGAGGAGCTGCGCTTGGAGAATTCCGTCCATGGGTGACAAGGTAGGGAAGGATGTCGTCCACGTCAACCGCCGGGGTGGAGTTGGCCGTTCCTTGGAATTTCAACTCCAACGGAATGCTGCGGATCGTCCGCACATTATGAGTCACGTCGTCGCCCGTCCGGCCGTCGCCGCGGGTGGCGGCGTAGGCGAGTCTGCCGTCCTGATAGAGCAGGGACACGGCGACACCGTCGATCTTGGGCTCGATGGTGACGGCGATGTTATCGCGTTTGAGGTTCTTCTGCAGCCGCTGATAGAAATCGATGAGCTCCTGTTCGGGGCATTCCGTGCCGGCTTTTTTCATCGCTTCGGCACCGAGCTCGAACACATCGTCGATGCTGAGCATCGGCACGGCATGCCGGATCTGTTGGAATCCCTCGATCGGCGCGCCGCCGACGCGCAGGGTGGGGGAGTTCGGGTCGTGGAACTCGGGATGCTTTTTCTCCAGCTCTTCGAGTTCGCGGAACAGTTTGTCGTATTCCGTGTCGGAAATTTCGGGCGTGGCTTTGTTGTAGTAGAGCCGGTTGTGGTGGTCGAGCTGGGTGCGCAGCTCGAGAATCCGCTGCTGCGGCTCCGGGGCGGATGAGAAAAGATCAAGCTCGGCCATGGGCGGAGTTTCAGTCCTCGGGCGGGGTTTTCAAGACCAGAGTCGGCCGGGCAGTTAGGGGACTTCGACCGGCTCGATCTTTTTCTCGGTGAAGCGGACTACGAGCTGATACTTGTCGGCCTCGCGTGCGGTGCCCAGCAGGGCGGACCCACCGGTTTCAATGGCCCACAGGTGCGAGGGGAAAAACGAGTCTTTGGGGATGCTTGCGGGCTGGGGCAAGGGGCCTTTCTGGACGGGTTTGCCGTAAAGTGTGGTGAGGAGTTCGATGAATTCCTTCCAACTCGGTTCGATGTCTGTCTTATAGGCGGCGGCGGGCAGCGAATCGGTTTGCAAGGTGAGTTCCCTGAGTTTCCCGGCGGGCGACCAATCGAAGTAAAGCGATCCGCTGAGGCCGCCGATTTTCTGGCGGGTGCGGAAAATCCCGTTGATGCCGGAGCGGCCGATGAATGTTTCGTCGGCGGTCATTTCGACCAACTTGCTGACCTTGAGCTTGGCGAGGGTGGTCTCGCGGGTGTCGTTGAATGTCAGATTGTCGAAGAACGCCGTCGGATCCGGCGGTGGCGGCGGGGCGGGCTCGAGCGAGTGGTTGAGATCCAGCCACTTTTTCTCGTCCGGGTGGAGCTTCGTCAAATCGATGGTGATTTCTTTCCCGGCCTCGTTGCGGATGGTGACGCTGGTGGCGTCACGTTTGATGAATTCCCCATTCACGCTGCGGACACCATCGGCGCTTTTCCACGGCCGGACCTCGGCGATCAGTGCGGGCGCCGACGCGATGGCGAAAATCAAGGTGAGGGCGATACGGGAGAGCATGGGCATGTGCGGGCGGCACTCATACACGAACCCGCCGGGATGTCTAACGTCGCGAGGTGATTTTTCGGACACTTGGCGGAGTTGACGATGGCTGAAGTTGGCGGTCGTGATCGATTCAACTGGCAGGGCACAGTGAACCCCGCGGCGGGGTGAGAGGTGTCTAAATCACAGCCTGCGCCACTGGTTGCCGTCCTGTTGGAGCAACTCGTCGGCCTCCTTGGGACCCCAAGAGCCGGCGACGAACTCGGCCATCGGCGGCGGGGTGGTGGACTCGTGCCACGCGTGCTCGATGTGGTCGATGAACTTCCACGCTTCCTCCACTTCGTCGCGTCGGGCGAAAAGGGTGGCGTCGCCGGCGATGGCGTCCAGCAGCAGGCGCTCGTAGGCCTCCGGGCTGCCTTTGCCGAAGCTGGTGGCGTAGTGGAAATCCATTTTCACTGGCTCCAACCGCAGGCTGGTGCCGGGGATTTTCGAAACCATTCGCAGGGAAATTCCCTCGTCCGGCTGGATGCGGATGACGAGCACGTTGCCACCCGGAACGCCCCCTGATAGAGCATTGAACAGCACGCAGGGCGCGTCCTTGAAATGGATGGAAATCTCGGTGGACTTCTTCGGCAGACGCTTGCCCATGCGGATGTAGAACGGCACGCCGCTCCAGCGCCAGGTTTCGATGAGCAGTCTAACGGCGACGTAGGCCTCGGTGTCGGATGTCGGGCTTACCCGGTCCTCCTCCCGGTAGCCGGGGACCGGGATGCCATCGACATGACCTGCGGTGTATTGGGCGCGGACGACGTTCTTGGCGACCTTCTCCGGGGTGTCCCATTGGCGGAGTGAGCGGATGACTTTCACTTTCTCATCGCGGACGCCATCGGCTGATAGATCGGTCGGCGGCTCCATGGCGACGAGGCTGAGGAGCTGGAGCAAATGGTTCTGCACCATGTCCCGCAATGCGCCGGATTTTTCGTAGTAGCCGCCGCGGCCGCCTTCCATGCCGAGGTTCTCGGAACAGGTGATCTGGATGTGGCTGATGTACTTGCTGTTCCAGAGCGGTTCGAAAATCGAGTTGGCGAAGCGCAGGACCATCAGGTTCTGCGCGGTTTCCTTGCCGAGGTAGTGGTCGATCCGATAGGTGTCGCTTTCCTGGAAAGTCGCGTTCACGACTTCGTTGAGGTGTCTTGCGGTCGCGAGATCGGTGCCGAAGGGTTTCTCGACGATGACTCGCGACCAGCAGCCGGGTTTCGCTTCGTTGAGCCCGGCGTTTTTCAAGGCGATGAGGATTTCATCGAAGAACTCGGGAGCGGAGGCGATGTAGAACAGCCGGTTGCCCTTGCCGCCGCGCTCGGCGTCGATGGCGTCGAGCTTTTCGGCCAACGTCCGGTAGCCCTCGGCATCGGTGAACTCGGAGGTGTGGTAGCTAACGGTTTGGATGAAGCTGCCCCAGATTTCCAGATCATGGCCGGAGCGCGAAACCTTCTTGTTCAACTCCCCAAGCCCGGTGCGGAATTCGGCGTCGGATTTCTCCCTCCGGGCGAAACCGATGATCTTCACGCCGGTGGGCAGCTCGCCATCGACCGCGAGGTTGTACAACGCGGGGATGAGCTTGCGGTGCGTTAGATCCCCGGTGGCACCGAAGATGACGATGCTGCAGGGCTCGGCGCGCGAGCGGGAAACGAGGTCTTCGCGGAAAGGATTCATTTTGAGAAGTTGAGAATTGAGAGTAGGTCGTTGAGAGCGAAGAGGAAAGCAGATGCCGGACCGAAGGTCTTGCTCTCAACTCTCAACCATCAACTCTCAACCTCTTCTCACCACGGCAGCGGGAAGGCGCGGTTGAAGGCGAACACCCGCTCGCGGATTGCGTGGAGCTTGGCGACGTTGGTGTGGTCGGACAAGGCTTCGTGGATGAAATCGGCTACTTGCTCGACATCGGTTTCCTTCATGCCGCGGGTAGTCACGGCAGGCGTGCCGATGCGGATGCCGCTGGGTTTCATCGGGCTGCCGGTGTCGAATGGGATGCCGTTTTTGTTCACCGTGATGCCCGCTTCGTCGAGGGCGTGCGAGGCGTCGGTGCCGTTGAGGTTCTTGTTGCGGAGATCGACGAGCATGACGTGGTTGTCGGTGCCGCCCGAGCAGATGCGGAAGCCATGATGCGTTAGACGAGCGGCGATCGCCTGCGCATTCTTGATGACTTGGGCCGAGTATTCCTTGAACTCCGGCTTGAGCGCCTCGCCGAAGCAAATCGCCTTGGCCGCGATAACGTGCATGAGCGGGCCACCCTGAATGCCGGGGAACACCTGCGAGTCGATTTTCTTCGCGAACTCTTCTTTACACAAGATGATCCCGCCACGCGGGCCGCGCAGCGACTTGTGGGTGGTGGAGGTGACGAAATCCGCGTGCGGAAACGGACTCGGGTGCAAACCGGCGGCGACGAGACCGGCGATGTGCGCCATGTCGACAAACAGATAAGCGCCGACCTCCCGAGCCAGCTTGCCCATGCGTTCGAAGTCGATGATCCGCGAGTAGGCTGACGCGCCGACGGTAATCAGTGCGGGCTTGAGTTCGCGGGCGGTTTTTTCCAACTCCAAGTAGTCGATCCGCTCGTCTTCCGGGCTGACGCCGTAGTGGGTGACTGCATAAAAACGGCCGGAGAAATTCGCCTTGTGGCCGTGGGTGAGGTGGCCGCCGTGGGCGAGGTCCATGGTGAAGATCTTGTCGCCGGGCTTGAGCACGGAGAAATAAACCGCGGTGTTCGCCTGCGAACCGGAGTGCGGTTGGACGTTCGCATGTTCCGCGCCGAAAAGCTCCTTCGCGCGGTCAATCGCGAGCTGCTCGACGACATCCACGTTTTCACATCCGCCGTACCAGCGCTTGCCGGGATAGCCTTCGGCATACTTGTTCGTGAGGACCGAGCCCTGCGCTTCCATGACGGCGGGCGAGGTGAAATTTTCCGATGCGATCAGCTCGATGTTGTTACGCTGGCGGTGCTCTTCCGCGGTGATCGCGGCGTAGATCGCCGGATCGGTCACGGCGATGCGGCTGCCGGAGGAATTGCAAACGCGGCCTTCGTGGCGGCCACCTTCGAAGGCAGTGGCGAGAAACGCGTCGGCCATGGCGATGGCGGTTTCCTTGTCGGTGTATTTTCCAGCAAGGCAGAGGACGTTGGTGTCGTTGTGCTGACGGGTGATCACGACTTCCTCGATCGAGCGGACGTTCGCCGCGCGGACGTGACGGTGGCGGTTCGCGGCGATGCACATGCCGACTCCCGAGGTGCAGGCCAACAAGCCGAAATCGTAAGTGCCATCCGCCACATTGCGAGCGACCAGATTGGCGTAATCGGCATAATCGACGGACGCGTTGGTCTGGGTGCCGAAATCGGTGACC
>JBGSOI010000116.1:0-27151 GCA_041739215.1 Akkermansiaceae bacterium | reverse complement strand
GCGAGCGCGGCCCGCGGACTGGCGCCGTAGCGGATTCCGCGCGCGGCGGCGGACTGGCCGGGGTGGCTGGCATCGACAAGGCGGGCGATGTAATTCGCCACGACATCCGGCAGATAGATCCGGCGCACCAATTCCAGCAATTCGCCAAGCGTTTCCGCGCTCATCACCGGATCCACCTGCGGGTCGGTGCCGAGCTCGCGTTGGGAAACGATCCGCTGGAGCGTGGCGACGTCGTTGCGGGTGACTTCCAGTTTGAACAGGAACCGGTCGAGCTGGGCCTCGGGCAGCGGATAGGTGCCTTCGAGTTCGATCGGGTTCTGGGTGGCGAGGACGAAAAACGGCTTCGGCAGATCGTGGGTTTTTCCGAGGACGGTGACGCGGCGCTCCTGCATCGCTTCCAGCAGGGCGGACTGGGTTTTCGGCGAGGCTCGGTTGATTTCGTCGGCGAGCACGATGTTTGTGAACAACGGTCCCGGCTGGAAAACAAACTCGCGGCGGCCATCGATTTCCTGCAGCACCGGGTTGCCTGTGATGTCGCCGGGCAGCAGGTCTGGGGTGAACTGGACCCGCTTGGTCCCGAGCTTGAGGAGCTTCGACAAGCCTTTCACTAGCTCGGTTTTCCCCAGCCCCGGCAGCCCCTCCAGCAGAATGTGCCCGCGGGCCAACACGCCGGTGATCACCAGATCGATGAGTTCCTCTTGGCCGAACAGGACTTGGTTGAGCCCGCTGGACAGCGAGCGAAGGTGTTTGGCGGCATCGGCGACTTCCGTTTCGGTGGCGTTTTCCATGGATTTCGCCGTGAGGCTAACCAATCAGCCGCGTTTGGGAATGGCGAAGGTGTGAAATTTTGATGAAGGTTTCGCTTGGGACACTTGGCACTCACCGGCTTGATCGGAGTCCTCTCCTCCTTGGTTTCCGGCTTCCGGAGGATTCAGATAATTTCCTCTCACCCGCGGCGTCATGGCGCAAGAGTCGCGGTTTTTTCGCCATTGAGCGGATTGGGGCGGACCATTTTTCCGCCGGGAAATGCCACCCGGTCGGCGGCTGGAAGGCCGGCGGCGAAATGGTCGCTGCTGACCCATTGCGCGCCGCTGGCAAACGCGCGTTCCCGCTGCACGGCTTCGGGCTTGCTGCCGTCGGCGCGGGTCCTAACGAGAAATCCGAGTTTCACCAGCCGCTGGATTTCATCGAACTCCCGCACCGGGTCATTGCGCTTGAACCAGCCTGCCGCCGGATGGGCGGTGTCCGGCGCACTGACGAAAAGGACCCGGTTCTTCAGCGCTGCATTTCCCTCCAGATAGCGGTCACGGATCTCCCCGGCGTTGTCGAGGGCGAAGATGAACTTCCCGCGGGTCGCCTTGAGCGTGGGCCACCCGCGGGCGGCGATGGCTTCCCGCAAGGTCGCGGATCCGCCGCGGACGTCGTCGGGGAGCAGCAGTTTCTCCCGGGGGATTCCTTTTGAAATCGCCCTATCCAGTTCTAGCAGACGCTCCCGGGTGAACGGCTCGGGCCGCGTCGGCAGCGGGGGATGGGCGCCATCCTTGCACTCGACGAGGATCAGGACGGGAAGGTGTTGCGGGTGAGCCGCCGACCAGGCGGCGAGTTCGGCGAGCGCGAGATCGAGCGTGGGGGTGTTGCTCCAGCAATCGATGTCCGGCACATGCAGGATCTTGAATCCGGGTTTCGCGAGTTCGCCGGCGGGGTCGAACGGCGGCAGTTTCGCCCCTGTTAGTTTGGCGAGCTTCGGCGCGAGCGGATCGGCGAACCGGCCACCGGTGGTATCCGCGAAAATGTCGAGCTCGAGCTGCCGGACACCCGCATCCGCCAGTTGGCGGGCGAGCGGGGGATGGCTGTAGTTCCAGGCGTCCGCGGCGTCCGTCCGGAACTTGCCGATCGTTCCGAGCACCGCAGCGGGCGGGGCGAGGTGATAGGAATTGTGGCTGCCGATGGCTTGAATCTGATTCAGCCGCGGCTCGCCGGCCAGCGCGGTCAATCCAGCGACAAGTGAAATGATGGCGTGTGCGATGGGTTTCATGGGATTACTGGCTCGGCCTTGGCGAACAACCGTTTCGGCGCCTCGTCGAAATACTTGAAAAGTGCCGGGCAGAGCCACCCTTCGAGGTCATAGGTTGGCGAGTAATACCAATTACCACCCGCTTCCTCTCGCCTCCACTCGAGTTCGGCGGCGGCTCCTGGAAACTGCTCCGCCGAGAATATCAGTCGAAAGCCTTCCGCCGCATTCGGTAGGTGGCTCGTCATCCGATCCATCATCGTGTCGATGCCAAAGACAAACGGCTCGGCGACGAGCCCCGTTTTTTCGTCGTCAAACACCCATGCGTTCTGATGCCGATACGGCTGAAGGACGAAGAGGGAGTTTGTGTTCATGAGATTCTCGTAGATTGTCATCCGGCATCTGGCAAGCCGTGGGTCCTGATGAGGGTGCTGCTGCTTTCCCTATTGCTCAACCAACTCGATCCGGTGTCCGTCCGGGTCGGCGATCACCGCCCGGCGTCCCCACTGGGACTCTCGCGGCGGTGAAATGATGGATCCGGGATACGTGCCTAACGCCCCAACGGCCTCATCGAGCGACCGCACACTGAAACCAATGCGAGTGCCGAGGGTGGACGGCCCGTCCCCGGCTTGCGGATAGATTTCGAAGACACCGCCATCCAACTCGGCGGCGAAATGCTCGGGACCGTTTCCGTGTTGATGGCGGGTGAACCGCAAACCGAGGCACGTGTAGAACTCCGCCGAACGTTCCATGTCGGGCGAGCGCAAAACAACGAAGTTGAGGGAGACGCAGTTCATTTGAGAGCGACGTGACTGGCTTTTGGTTCCTTTGGCAAGATTGGATCAGCCACACCCGGATAAATCAGGCCGCATCAGGCCGCATCAGGCCGCAATCTTCCTGCTGGAGTTTTTCTCCGGCTCTTCCAGCATCCCGGCATCATGAGCATTTCCCCCACGGATTATGAAAAACTCGGGCAGTTCTACCTCGGCCGCGGCTACGATCCGGACACGAAAAAGGTCCAGGACGATCTGATTCTCTACGACTCGAAGGACCTCGTCACCCACGGCGTGGTGCTCGGGATGACCGGCTCGGGAAAAACCGGGCTGTGCCTCGCGCTTCTGGAGGAAGCGGCGATGGACAACATCCCGGCAATCATCATCGATCCGAAAGGCGACATCTCGAATCTGTTACTGACCTTTCCCAATCTGGACGCAAAGAGTTTCCGTCCGTGGATCAATGAGGACGACGCGGCAAAAAAGGGAATTTCTCCAGACGAGCACGCGGCGAAGACAGCGGAAATTTGGAAGACCGGCCTCGCCGATTGGGGGCAGAGTCCGGAGCGCATCTCCCAACTGCGCGACAACGTGGACATCAATATTTTCACGCCTGGCAGCAAGGCGGGGATTCCCGTTAGTATCCTGAGTTCGCTGGAAGTGCCGCCGTTCGAGATCATGGACGACGCCGAGCTGCTAGGCGAGCGGGTGGAAAGCACGGTGTCGTCCCTGCTGTCGCTGGTGGGTGTTAGTGCTGACGCTATTCAGAGTCCGGAGGCGGTGTTGGTGGCTGCTATTTTCCAACACGCCTGGGCGGCGGAACAGAACGTCACTTTGGAAACGCTGATCCGGCACATCCAGAAACCGGCGTTCGACAAGGTGGGTGTGATCGATCTGGAGTCGTTCATGCCGGAGAAATCGCGGCAGACGCTGGCGTTGAAGTTCAACAACCTGCTGGCATCGCCCGGCTTCGCGACGTGGCTCGACGGCCCTCCGCTCGACATCGCGAAGATGCTGCACACGTCCGCCGGCAAGCCGCGGATCTCGATTTTCTCGATCGCCCACCTCGGCGACACCGAGCGGATGTTCTTCGTCAGCCTGCTGCTCAACCAGATGTTAGGGTGGATGCGTTCGCAGAACGGCACCACCTCGCTGCGCGCGATTCTCTACATGGATGAAATCTACGGCTACCTGCCGCCGAGCGCGAATCCGCCGTCCAAACGGCCGATGATGACGATCCTGAAACAGGGCCGCGCGTTCGGGCTCGGCTGCCTGTTAGCCACGCAGAACCCGGTGGACCTCGACTACAAGGCGCTGTCCAACATAGGCACATGGTTCCTCGGCCGCCTGCAAACCGAGCGTGACAAGCTCCGCGTGCTCGACGGCCTCGAAGGCGCCGCAGGCTCGCAGAACGCCAAGTTCGACCGTTCTTCAATGGAGAAACTCATCTCCGGCCTCGGCAACCGCGTCTTCCTGATGAACAACGTCCACGAGGACGCGCCGGTGATCTTCCACGTCCGCTGGGTGATGAGTTATCTAACCGGACCTCTGACCCGCGGCCAGATCAAGCTTTTGATGGACCCGAAGCGCGGAGACTTCATGAAAATTTCCGCACCGGCCGAAGCCGCGGAAGCAAACCCGATGGCGATGCCCGGGATGGCTTCGAAACCCGCGACCGCACCTGCGGCACGCCCGAACGTCGGCGCGGGGATCACCGAGATCTTCGTGCCCGCGGCCGGGGCAGGGGACGACATCACCTATCAGCCGCACCTGCTGCGGGTCGGCGTCGTGCATTTCTCGTCGGCCAAGGCGAACATCGACGGCAGCCGCACGGTGCGTCTGGTGAACCCGATCACCGGCAGCGGGATCGATTGGGAAAAGCAATTGCCGCCGCCGCTCAGGCTGGATGAGAAAGGCTCCGAGCCCGCGTCCGGCGCGGGGTTCGCCGAGTTGCCCGGCTTCGCGATGAACGCGTCTAACTACAAGCAGGTGGAGAAGGACTTCGCTGAGTGGCTCTATCGAAACGAACGCGCGGACATCTTCACCTGTCCGCAGCTCAAGTCCTTCTCGCAACTGGCGGAAAGCGAAGCCGACTTCCGCGCCCGGATCGTCCATCAGGCGCGGGAGGCGCGGGATGCCGCCATCGACAAGCTGCGTGGCGCTGCCGCGAAAAAAGTCACCACCTTGGAAACCCGCCTGCGCACGGCGGAAGGCCAGCTTGCCAAAGAGAAGGCCGAGTCCAGCTCCGCCGCCATGAACGCCGGGGTCTCCGTGCTCGGTGGCATCCTCGGTGCCGTTTTCGGTCGCAAGGCGGGACTCGGTTCCCTCACCCGCGGCACCTCGGCCATCGGCAAGGCAACGGGTGCCTACAAGCAGCATCAGGACGTCGCGAACGCCGAGGCGAAGGTTGCGGGTGTTAGCGACGAGATCGAGGCCATCAAGGCCGAACTCGACGCCGGCATCGCGAAACTCACCGAGTCCTTCGATCCCGCGGGGTTGCCCCTCGAAACGGAATCGATCAAACCCACGAAGACCGACGTGAAGGTGCAAATGGTGGCACTGCTGTGGCTGCCTTGCGACGCGCGTGGCGAAAAGGCGTGGTGACGGTGACTGGCATGTTGCCTTGATCCGGCGGATGCGCGCGTTGCGTCGAATCAGCGCATTTTCGTTTGCGCTTCCCGACCACGCCATTAGGTTCGAGGGTCCTAACAAAATTTGATCATGATCACCATCAATTACCCCCGTTTCAACTCCGCCCCCCTTCATTCCATTCTCAGTTGCGCCTTGTTGCTTGGGTCGGCTTCCCTCGCGGAGGCCGATGTGAAGCTCAAAGGCGTGGTAGGAGCGAAAATCATCGATGACGACGTCGTCATCGCCCGCAACACCACCTGTGTTCTCAACGGTACGGTCATCAAGGGCAACGTCCGGGTGCTCGAAGGTGCCAAGCTGGTCACCTACAAAGCCAGGATAGTCGGGAACGTCCAGGCGTTCGACGCAAACAGGGTTGATCTCCGTGAATCCAGCCGTGTCGGCGGTGATGTCCAGGGTGAGGGCACACGTTCCATCATCGTGCGGGGCGGCACTCGTGTCGGCGGAAACGTGCAGCTCAAGGACGCCGCGGCTCCCTCGCGGGTGAACGCGCTGGTGGTCATCAATTCGATCGTGATTGGCGACGTGCAGGCGGAAAAAGGAGCCGGTCGCCTGGATGTTTCCAACAACCGCATCGAAGGCAATCTGCAGTTTGTGGAAAACAAGCGCGGGCCTTACCTGATCCGCAACAACCGGATCGATGGAGACCTGCAGTTTTTCAAAAACCGTGGCGCGGGCACCATCACCGGAAACCGCGTGGAGGGCAATTTGCAGAGCAAGGAAAACACCCCGCGGCCGACGGTGTCCCGGAACACTGTCGAAGGTGATCTTGAAGTGGAATAACCCGTGAAAAATCCCGGGTTGCCGAGGACCCGTCGGTCATGATCATTTTTCACCATGACTCCCGCCGAACTCGCACATTCCGCAGCTTCCGATGTCCTGCCCCCGGTTGGACTAACAGCCACGGCCCGCACCCTTTGGCTCGCGAAAGCGGGACAATGGGACGCCGCACACGAACTCTGTCAGAACATCCCCGGCAGCGCGGGGTCATGGCTCCATGCCTACTTGCACCGCGAGGAGGGCGACCTGTCTAACGCATCCTACTGGTATGCCCGCGCCGGCAAGCAGTTGCCTGCGGCTACGGTATCTCCCGCGGACGAGTGGTTGGAGATCGCGAGTGCGCTGCTTTGAATCGAACCCGACGGATCACTTTTCCACGGGCTTGCCACCTTTCTGCCAGGCGA
Organism: Akkermansiaceae bacterium; assembly: GCA_041739215.1. Taxonomy (GTDB): domain Bacteria; phylum Verrucomicrobiota; class Verrucomicrobiia; order Verrucomicrobiales; family Akkermansiaceae; genus Luteolibacter. The sequence continues at coordinate 20,534 of JBGSOI010000116.1, read as the reverse complement.
TGATACCACCGGCCATGTCGAAGACCATGGTGAACCCGCCGTCGCGCAGCAATTTCGCGGCCGTTGCACTGCGTTTGGCGCTGTGGCAATAGACGACCACCGGCTTTTTGGGGTCGAGCACGGCCTTCACTTTGTCCGCGAATCCTTGATCGCAAAGCGTGACCAGCTTCGCACCCTTGAGATGTCCCTCGTCCCATTCCTCCTTGGTCCGGACGTCGAGGAGCTGGTCGCCCGCTTTGATTTTCTCCTCCGCTTGCCCGACCTTGATCGGCTTGTCCTTGTCCGCAACTTCAGCGCCTGCGGAAAGTCCTGCCACGGCCACGCTTAGAATGAGGGAAATGAATGACTTCATAAAGTTACAGTTGCAGGGCCAGTCCGGCAATTCAACTCCCAATCATTTCCACCGTGACCAATGGTTCCCACTGCCTATGCTCCGCGCATGCCGTTCAGCAACTTCGGACTCGGGAAAGAGATTCTCCGCGCCATTCAAAAAGCAGGTTACGTCCGCCCGACTCCGGTGCAGGCGGCGGCGATTCCCAAGGTGATGCAGGGAAATGACCTGATCGCCATCGCGCAGACCGGTACCGGCAAGACAGCGGCCTTCGTGCTGCCGATGCTCCACCGCATTTCCCTGGCGAACCAACAGGGTCAACCGCGTGGCACCAAGGCGCTGATCCTGACGCCCACCCGTGAGCTCGCCTTGCAGATCATGGAAAACATCCGGGCGTATGGCGACGGGCTGCCGATTCGCGTGGCCGCCATCTTCGGCGGGGTGGAGGAAGAGGCGCAGATCAAGGCGGTGCGGAAGGGCGTGGACATGATCGTCGCCACCCCGGGGCGGCTGATCGATCTGCTAGGCCGCCAGAAGGTCGATTTCGGGATGCTGGGAATGCTCGTCCTCGATGAGGCGGACCGCATGCTGCACATGGGTTTCCTGCCGGACATCGAGACCATCGTCAGGGACTTGCCCAAGCGGCGGCAGACGCTGATGTTTTCCGCCACCCTGTCCAAAGAGATCGAATCGCTGGCGCGGCGGTTTCTCTATCAGCCGAAGATGGTCCAGATCGGCAAGCGCTCGAACCCGGCCGACACCGTCTCCCAGTGTGTCTATGAAGTGCCCGCGCATTTGAAAAACTCGCTGCTGCTGGAACTGCTCCGGCAACCGGATTTCACGCGGGTTCTCGTCTTTGTCCGGATGAAGGATGGCGCGAACCAGCTAACCAATTTCCTCAAGCTCGCCGGGATAAAAGTCGCCCGACTCCATTCCAGCCGCTCGCAGGAGCAACGGCTCCAGGCGCTCCAGGATTTCAAGGACGGGAAAGTCCAGGTCCTCGTCGCCACCGACATCGTCGCGCGCGGCATCGACATCGACGGCGTCTCGCAGGTTGTGAACTTCGATTTCCCGGTAAACCCCGAGGACTACGTCCATCGCATCGGCCGCACCGGCCGCGCGGAGGCACAGGGCGAGGCTGTTAGCTTCGTGCCCAAGGGCGATCTCAATCTGCTGGGGATTCTCGAGTTTTTCATCGGCCAACGGCTCGATCGCAAGCGGCTGCGGGGCTTCGACTATCACGCCACCATTCCCGCACCCGCTCCGGGTGTGGCCGCGGTGAAGCGCGACTGGCGGAAGCGCACCCGCGAGATGGAGGCGAAGAAGACGAGCAAACCCGCCGGCAAGCGCGGGAAGAACCGACCGTGAGCTGCCTCTCACCGGCGACGCCGGAGCCAACTGAAGAGAACCAGCCCAAGGGAGGCGACCGCCGCCGGAGCTGGCTCGGGGACCGCCTGAACGGTCACATTGTCCCAGGAAAATCCGGTCGAAAGGAAATCCACTTTTACGAGGTTGGTCCACTCGATCGGGAGTTGATAGGTGTTGAACTGGAACCCGATATTGAAGGTTTTCGTGACCGTCCCTCCGCCCGCGAACATTCCCCGCAGGGTGACGGCACTGGTTGAAAAGAACGATGAATACCCGCCTAGCTTGAGATCGAGGAGGGCAAACGGAGATCCGTCCGCGGCGGCGAAGGAGAGATTGGAAAACAAGGTTGCTCCGAAATAAGGAGACGAGTTGCTGGGACCAAACGAGGTCAATGCCGGGTTGAAGCGGATGATCGACCCACTCCCCGCGGACGAGTTGGTCGTGGAAAAGGCATAGCCGTTCGAGGTGTAAGTCCGGCCTTGCCCATACGCGTCCTGGGCTTGGGAAAATGGAGGATTGTCAAAAGTAACAGTGACCGCGGGAGTCACCGAAACCGCGGCAGGCGAATGACCGGTGGAAACTAACAAAAGAATGGCGGCGACCAGTGGCAAGTGGGGGGTGTTCATCGTCGGGGGGGAAGTTGGAGCCCGGCAAATCCGGAACCCGGCCGGATATTGGCATGCGGCCTGCGAAATTCCAAGCAAAGGATCGCGGGGCCAGCGATAATTTCGGGCGAGTCTTCACCATCATTTGGAAGGCACGGAGATCGGAACTCCATTCCTCGTCGCCTCCTCCATGATGAGACGGCCGTCCGTGCTGAAGGTGCGTTGGATTCTGATTTCACCTTCCGGGGAAGGAATGATTTCGAGAGGTGAGAGGCCGGTGGCGTCCTTGTGCTGGATTCTGACAAGCCGGCCATCCGGAGAAACCTCGAGGTGGGGTTTTCCGGGTTCTCCGGGTGGGCGCAGGCTTTCCGGACCGGTGGCTGATGGAACTGGTGGCAAAGGATTTGTCTCCCGGCGGACGGAGAGAAAAAACCAGACTGCGACGAGCAGGAAGAAAACGGTTAGGGCGATGGCCAGCCGACGGGATTTCACGATCACAGAACCGGTTAGTTGGCCCGGTTCATCCGGACAAAGCCGCGATCGCCAGGAGGTGCCGGAATGAGCACCTCCACGGTTTCAATGCTTGTTCCGCCAACCGTCCGGGTGGAGAGAATCGTTTCCTGAGCGTTGGTTTCCGGCGTCCAGGTGATGAAGTCACCGGTGGATTCGTAGCCCGGACCGGGACCTGTCAGGCCCGCACGGCGAGGGAAGACGAGGCGGATGAACTTGAGTCCACCCTGGGAGACGAGTGCCGATTGCACCATGTTCCCATTCGGTTGCAGCGGTGAGGTCCCGAAGAAATATTCAAGGCTGGAAGGAATGCTATCGTGGTCGCTGTCGGCGAGAGGACTGCTTCCCAACGAGTTGTAGTTCGCCGCTTCCCAAGCATCCGCGATCCCGTCGCCATCGCCGTCCATCCCGGCGGGAATGGTGGAAGACCAGCGGGCAATGAGAATCTTGTCGTTGTTGCCGAGAATAGCGAAGCCGTCGAGGCCCCACCGGATGCATTTTTTCGCCCAGTCGCCTGTGGAGGTCGTGGGCAGGGCAAGGTTGCCGGTGGCGTTACCCGTTTCGGTATCGAACGCGCGCAGGGCATTGCCGTTGACCAGATAGGCCCGGCCGTTGGCGAGGTCCAGGTAGGGCCGCCCGGCGATTCCGAGATTAGCCCTGAGAGTGAGCGTGGTGCTGTCAACCAGCAGGCCTGAACTGGATAGCAGCCGGTTTCCGACCCCGTGGAGATCCACCGAAAAGCCGCTGATGACATCGCCCCTGTTCAGAATTTCAGTAACCCCCGATGCCGTTGCTGAAAGACGGGTCAGGTCGAAGCCTGTGTTGTGATTGTTGTAGCCGATGAATACACCCGGTGTGCCGGTCCGCTCGACCAGGCCCACGGAATAAATTCCCGTGCGGGTGGGGCGCATGACGGTGCCGTCATAAATCGCGGCAGCGGCGTCGTCGCTGCCCGCCATGAGAAAGCTGGTCCCATCCCCATCCAGCGGCTCGATGTCCTGTGCGTGATTCGCGCCTCCCCATTGGCTCGGTCCCAGCGGAATCCGCAGGCTCGGATAGCCGGGCAGCGACAAATCGATGCGATGCACCTCCGGCACATCGGTCAGGCCGAGGTAAAGGTAACGACCGTTCGGCGAAAGGGCCATGGAGTTGGCAAAGGGTTCCGCGTTTATGGGAATCGGGTCGGAGATCAGGCCGGTCATCGGATTGATCGATACGATCGATTTGCCAAGAGGTGCCTCCACCGTGCCGGGCAGGCTGGCCCAGAGCAGGCCGCGTGTGGGATCATGGATCAGATTGTTGGCTGCGAGGCGAAGCTCGTTGACCACATCGACGGTGGATTGGAAGCCGACGCTGACCAGTTTGAACGAGAGGTTGTTTGAAAAAACGGGGTCAAGCGCGTCGGAATTCGCGCTGGCCGAGCAAGTCAGGGAACCCGCAATCTGGGGAGTGGTGGTGATGGTGAGAGCCGCCGTGGCACCGGATGGCAGTTCACTGAGGGCAAGTGAGATGACCAACCCGGAGATGGTGGGAGTTCCGACCGTTGCGACGGCGCTGTTGAGTGTCTGGTTGGTCGAAAGAGTGGCGCTCGCAGTGACATTGCGGGCGGTGTTAGGTCCGGCATTGGTCACTTGCACGGTGTAGGTGAGTGGCTGCCCGACGGACGCGGGGTTGTGAACCGCCTGCACGGTGGTCGCGAGGTCTGCCGGCGGATCCGAGGGAACGAGGCGGCTGCTGCCGATCAACATGACGGCGCTGGCCGTGCGGAATGCCAAACCATTGTGGCCCCAACGGATGAAATCCCCCGGAGATGATACGGTGGCGGGTAGCGTGAGACGGCGGATGGTGGCAAAGCTGCTGCCATCATAGGCTCCGATTCTGTCGTAGGAGCTGGAATACTGGGAGGATTGTTCCAGAAAGAACACTCTGCCTGACGGCCCGTCCGGGTAAACGAGTCCACTTGTCGGGAGGGTCCCCAGGCGTTTCAACAACGCGCCGTCCACGACCGATCCACTGTTGGAAATCACCGTGTTTCCACTGGAACGAATGTCACTTGAATAGCCCGAGATGAGATCTCCCTTCACCTCGATCTGGGTCATTCCGGTGGGTCCGAGTTGCAGGCGGCGGAGGCCGAATTCAGAAGTTTCGTTATTGAGGCCGAAGAAGATCGTGGGATCTGCGGAAGGTTCGATGACGTTGCTTCCCGTATGATCCTGGGTCTTGGTCGGCCGCTGGACGCCGTTGTCGTAAACGGCCACGCCATCGTGGCGGGGCGAGACGCTTTTCCGATAGCGCGAGATCACCAGCAGGTTCGGCTGGCCGGCTACGGCGCACATGTCATCCGCATAAAGCGTTCCGTAGCTGCTGGTGCCGATGGCGAAATTCTGCTCCACGGTGAAGTCGGACAGTTTGATTTTGGTCACCGTGCCATTTCCTTTCAACGCGACATACAGGGCCTCTCCGCCGCTGGTGATGACGAGCTGGCCCGGATCCTGATTGACCATCACGCTGCCGACGATTTGCAAGGTGGCCGGATTGATCGCCACCACGTGGTTGGCGTAGGTCGCGTGACCTCCTGTCGGAACGCTGGCGTAAATCCGGCTGCGCTGTGGATCCCAGACCAGGCCTGAGGTTGCCAAGGGCAGGACCCTCATGACATCGAAGGGATTGGACTCGCCGCTGTTGCCGATGCTGTCCGCGGCGCGCAGTTTCAAGGGAGCCTCTGAAACGGCTGGTAGAGTGATGTTTCCCGTCCATCCCGTGGTTCCCGAAATGAGAACCGATGAAGGCGTGATGGATTGGGTGCCGCCGCCTGGCAGAACGAGGCTGAGATTCACGATGCCGCTGAAATTCGGAATCACATTCCCGTCCAAGTCGGCAGCCGCGACGGTGATGGCGACCGGGTTGGCGGTATTCACGATATCCGAGGGACCAGTGAAACGGTAACCCGCGATTTCGTTGTCCCGGACGGTGAGTGAACTATTCGCGGTCGCAAATCCCGTGGCCGAGGCGGTGAAGTTGATGGTCCGGCTGCCATCGCGCAACGCGTTGTCGCCGGCGACGATGAGGAAGCCCGCCTGGGTGGAGCCGGCAGGGATCGTCACGCTGCCGGTTGATGGAAACGTGCTGCCGCTGTCGGTCGCCAAATTCACCGTTAGGGAAACGGGTAGGGAGCCGGAAATGCTGACGGTCCCGTTGGCGGTCCCTCCCTCCATCAAGGTGGTGGGGAGAGTGAGCTGCAGATTCAGGTTTTCATTGTCGAGAGTTTCTACCAACGCGGTGGCGGGAGCAAGTCCCACCGCGGTTGCGGTGACGGTAACGGGAATCGCGCCGTCGATCTTCGTGTCATTCAAGGCCGTGGCGCTGAACAGCACCTGCGTCTGCCCGGCGGGAATCGTCACGGTGGAAGGCACGGTCAGATCACCGGTAGGATTGGATTTCAAGGAAACCACGATGGCGACGGCAGCGGGTCCGTTCAGGCTGATCGTCGCGTTGTTCGTCGGCGCGGGTGAAGTCCCCTCGGTGAGCTGTGGGGGAAGAGCCAGCGTTATGATCGGAGGGGATTCGTCGTCCATGATCACCACGCTTGAAGTCCCGCGGGTGACCCCGACGCCATCCCCGTTGACTGTCACGGTTCGTGATAGGTTGGTGAGGGTGTCATTGACGGCTCCCACGACGAAAGCGGCGGAAGTCTGGCCTGCCGGAATTGTCACCGATGTCGGCAGGGTGAGTGCCCCATTCACGCTGCTCGAAAAAATCACGACGAGATCCGAAACAAGTGCGATGGGAATTTCAAGGGTCGCGGCACCGTTGGTCCCTTCGGTCAAGGTCGCGGGGAGGGTGAGGGAAAGTGGGGTGAGTTCGTTATCCAGCGTGGTCGTTTGCGCGGAGGCGGACGGGAGGCCGGTGAAATTCGCCGTGACAGTCACGGGAACACTGCCATCCAGAAGACTGTCATTGGTGGCCTGAACGGTGAAACTTACCTGGGTTTGCCCCGCGGCCAGCGTGACCGATGGCGGCAACGTCACTTGTGACAAGGGGCTGCTGGCAAAGGTGAATACGACGGGCACGCCCAGCGGAGCAGCGACTGATAGAGAGGCATTGTTCGAATAGGTCGTTCCCTCTGCCAGCAGGGGAGGCAGATTCAGTGTCACTGCCGGCGGCGCCTCATCATCAAGAATGGTCAGCATCGAAGCAAATGCCGTCACTCCTGGTGCGGATGGAGTCAGTGTGATCGTTCGGGCGAGATTGGCCAGATCGTCGTCAGTCGTGGAGAATTCGAAGCTGGCGGACATTTCACCTGTCGGAATGATGATGACTGGAGGAATACCGGAGAGACCTGCCGAGGATGAAGTGAGCGTCAGTGTTAGGGGGCTGGTCGGAGCCTGTGTGACAAAGACAAAGCCTGTGTGCGGGCCGGTGCCCTCCACCAAGGGAGTGGGTAATTCGACGACCGCAATCTGCTCGTTTTCGCCCGTGATCCTGACGTCGTCGATCGCGAGTCCGTCCAGAGGGACTGGTGAATTATCATAATTGGAGAACCGGATGCGGAACCCTTGGCCGAACGATCCGCCCAAGGAACTCACCGCAGAGTCGAGCGAGACACTGTAGTCCGTCCACGATGGACCGACCGAGGCCAGCGATTGGACGCTTCGCCAGGTGATACCGCCGTCAGAGCTGACCGCCACGCCATCATAGTTCCGCAAGCCCACGAAGTTCGCGGTTGGCGGCGAATGCGATTCGTTTCCGAGGCTCTTGGCCTTGAAAGCGAGCACCACGCTCTTTTTGTTGGATAGATCCAGAACCAACGTGGCTTCAGCGGCCGAGAAAACCGCGTCCGAGACACTGTCGTCCAGGATCAGGTGTCCCGATCCGGTGGCGGGACCGTTGTCCGCGCTTACCGCCACACGGCCCTGATTTGTTGCCGAAGCCACCCACGGCGGCGCCAACGGACCGGACTCGAAAGATTCCTCGAACAGGGTCGCCCCATTTGCCGGATTGGCAAAGAGCGCCGACATCAAGAGCACGGTTACGATGGGGGCTTTCATGCAAGGGTTTGGATTCAGGATGGCAGCTTGTTAACACTCGGTGGCCGCGAGTTGCTAGAAATTATTTGTGAGACTTTCGCCTGGCACCCAGACCCGGCGAAGCGCGTCTGTCGAAATCTCGCTCGCAAGCCGGATTCTCGAATCGTGCAAGGCGCATCTTGAATACGGCATTCCCGACAACGGGTCTTGTGGTCCGGGATTCGGGTTCTCATCACTTTGGCAAGTTGACCGGCGTCGTTGGACCCATCCAAGCCCCCTATTCCAAACCCCCAAAAAACAAATCATGAAATACCCTGCCTCCCGTTTGCTGACATTCCCCGCCGCCACCTGCACCTGCCCGATGGCGGTTCTGATATTCACTCTAACCGTCGGAAGTGCCGGTGATGCCGGAGCCCAAGTCAGGAAAGAGGACAACACGGACACTCTCGATCAGACGACCAGTTGGGTCGGGGCAGCAGTTCCTCAGGCGAATGACATCGCGCAATGGGACAACCAACTGACAGGTCCCAACTTCTCCGATCTCGGCGCTGTCAGCTCAAGCTGGCAGGGCATCAAGGTGCTTGATCCCGCGGGAGCCGCGACGATCACCGGGACGACTCCAATCAACCTGACCGTCGGCGCATCGGGAATCGATCTGGGCACGGCGACCCAGAACCTGACGATCAGCAGCCCGCTCGTGCTCGGCGGGGCGCAGACGTGGAGTGTCGCCTCAGGCAGATTTCTAACCATCACTACCCCCGGTGCCGCTGCGGCAAGCGGCACAGGCCCGCTGACGATCCAAGGCCCGGGCGGGGTGCGACTTGGCGGTTTGGTGGCCACCTACACTTGGACCGGAGGGATGGTATTGACGGGAGGGACTGGCCTGAAAGACGTCACCGCTCTTCCGGGAGGCACCGCCCTGATCAATGCCGCGAATCTCGTCTTCGACATGCAGTCGATTGCAACTCTGACCAACTCGGGCCTGACACTGAACACTCCCGCGCTGACAGGTGCCGGTGGGACGGTTCACACCATCGGCGGAGCACGCAGCAGTTCCGGCACTCCCGCTTGGGTTCAATCGTCCTCTCTGACTTTGGCGAGCGGCAACACCAATTTCACCCAGACCCGCGGCTCCAGCGCCCGCACCATCAATCAATTCAGCTCGATCACGCGGGCGGCCGGGGCGACCGCCAATTTCCGGGATCCCCTCAACTCCAATGGCTCCAACAACGCGAACACCGGTGGCTATCGCACCAACAACGCCGCCAATGTGAATGGGATCGTCCCGTTCACCACCTTCACCACCTCCAGTTCCAATACCTCGTTCTTCGCCGCATCCGGGACGGGAAATGGCACGAGTAACAACGGGGCCGCCTACTCGGCGTTCACGGCCAGCACGGTGGATGGCTTGGGAACGTCCACCCAGAATTCCAACGTCGTCACGGACGTGGCGATCGCGGCATCCGCCACCATCAACAGCATCCGTTTCAGCGGTGCCACCCCCTTCACGATCACCATCGATCCCGCGGCCACGCTAACGGTTGGTGCTGGTGCCATGCTCGTCACCCCTGCCAGCTCCGTGGACCACATCATCACCGGCGGCAAGCTGTCTGGCGGAAACCCTGGCTCGGGCTCCGACAAGGATTTGATCGTCCATCAACACAGCAACTCCGCTGGTTTGATCATCGACTCGGAAATCGTGGACTACTCCGAACCCATCGAGGGCGGGTCGGAATTCATCCTGTTCCCGACCGCGCTGACCAAGACCGGGGCAGGCAAGCTGGTGATCGGCGGAACCGGCAGCCACACCGGCAACACCTTCGTCAACGCAGGCACGCTGCTCGTCAATGGAGCCTTGAACGGATCTCCTGAAGTCACCGTCCACCTCGGCGGAACTTTGGGCGGCACGGGTACCGTCGTGGCCCCGGTCGCCGTCAGCGGAATCCTGGCCCCCGGCGCCAGCATCGGCACCCTCGCCACCGGCGCTGTCACCTTCAACGCCGGCGCGACATTGGCCGTCGAAATCAACACCACCAACAGCACGTCCGACAAGCTCGTCGTCACCGGTGGCATCAGCACCGGAGGCAGCCGGGTCAACCTCACTCTAGCCGATCTGGGATTCGAGCTCCCGCTGGCCAACGGCACCAAGTTCACCCTGGTGGATTACACCACTTCGTGGCCTGGCACCGACCTGCTGACCTATGGTGGCAATGCGGTTGCTGACAATTCGACCATCACCTTCGGCTCCAACAAATTCCTCGTGAACTACAGCGACGCCGCAGTGGATGGCACGGCGCTGACTCTCACCGTCGTCGATGCGGTCACACCCACCGCGTATCAAGCTTGGATCAACAGCTACGCAGCCCAGATCCCGCTAGCGATCAACCGCCTGCCAGAGGCCGATCCCGATGGCGATGGCCGCACGAATCTGCTGGAGTTCGCCCTTGATGGCAATCCTGCCAGCGGCTCGGACAACGGCAAGATGGTCGTCTCGACCGACGACTCCAATGATGTGGGCACCGACCGCGACCTATCAGTTACCCTGGCGGTCCGCGATGGTGCGGTTCTGGGTGCCGGTCCTGACGGCAGCGTCACGCTGACGGTCGAAGGCATGGTTTACACCATCCAGGGCAGCGACACGCTGCTGACTTGGGACAAAGCCGTCAATGAAGTGAATCCGGCCTCGCCACTCGTCCCGGCTCCGGGCACGGGATGGACGGCGCGCACCTTCCAGGTCACCGATTCCAACGGCCTTCCCGACAAGCGTTTCATCCGGGTCGGCGTGCAATAAGCCAACCACTCGCACCGGAGTGATCTCCAACCCCACCGCAGGTCCAGGCGGTGGGTGCCGGACAGCTCCAAGGGCTTGTCCGGAGTTCGCGATTTATCGTGCTCTTCACGAAGGTGGCCCGTCCGGGCATCCTTGGGCTGTGGTGCGTGACACCGTTGGTGTGGAGAGAAAGACCACCGTGTAACATTCACGAGGCACAACCTGCGGGACTCAATACCCTCGCAAGTCGATCTGATCGCCGCCGAGGGTCTTCACGCGTTTGCCCATCTTCTTCTGGATCAGTTGGAAATGCTCCATCTCCTCCGGACTAACCAGTGAGATGGCCTCGCCGGGATTTTCCGCGCGGCCGGTCCGGCCGATCCGGTGGATGTAGTCCTTGGGGGAGCGGGGGAGTTCGTAGTTGATGACGCAGGGCAGGAATTCGATGTCGATGCCACGAGCTAACAGGTCGGTGGCGACGAGGACGCGCAGCTCGCCGGACTTGAACTGGCGCAAGGTGTCGCGCCGGGTTTGCTGGCTGAGTTTGGAATGGACGGCGGCGGCGTGGATCCGGTTCTTGAGGAGCTTGTTGACGATGGCGTCGGCCTTGATGGTGGAGGACGCGAAGACCAGAACCTGTTTCAAATTTCCCTGCTTGATCAGGTAGCGCAGCAAGGGGCCCTTCTTTTCCTCGGCGACCAGATAGGCCAACTGGTTGATCAAATCGATTTCATTGGTTTCAGCCTCGATCTTGATTACTTGTGGGTCCTTCAATAACACCTGTTGGATCAAGCTGACATTGTCGCTGAGGGTGGCCGAAAATAACAGATTCTGCCGCCTGGGCGGGAGCAACGCGAGGATGCGGTCCACCTCTTCCTTGAACCCGAGGTTCAGCATCTTGTCCGCCTCGTCGAGCACCAGGGTAGCGATGGACGACAGCCGCACGGCGTTTTTTGCGACCAGCTCTATCAATCTTCCCGGCGTGGCCACCACGATGTTCGCCTTCCCGATCGCCTGCATCTGCGGGTTGATGGAAATGCCGCCATAGACCGCCACGCAGTTCAGGCGTTCGGTGAGGGCCGGGAGGAAGGTTTGGAAAACCCCGTGGACCTGATCCGCCAGTTCGCGAGTCGGCACCAGCACGAGCACGGTGGGTTCGCGATATTGGGAAACAGTCGCTTGGAGATTGTGCAGGATCGGCAGCACGTAGCTAACAGTTTTTCCCGAGCCGGTTCTGGCGATCCCGAGTACGTCCTTTTTTCCGATCACCGCGGGGATTACCTCGCGTTGGACCGGCGTCGGTTCGGAATAACCCGCCGCCTCCAAAGCCTTTGGATAAACGGGAGCGAGGCCGAGCGAAGAGAATGACATGGGGGCGAGGGTGGTGGCCCGGAAAATTTCTGGCGAGCCTGTATTTGCTGCCGCCGTTTCCAAAATCCTCAACTCCAAGGGCTTCGAAAACCAAACCGCCATTTCCGCTCCCGCGCCCCGTGAAAAAGCCGCCGCGCGGCGATCTGAAGCTTGTGAATGGCACGTCCCGTGCTCATTCTAACGGTTGATCGCCGCCAAGGCGTGATCCCATCGCCGCGGGATTTTGCGGCCCGTTCCTACTCCCCGAAAACCATGCGCTGCCTCACGAACTCCGAGATGAAAAAGTGGTTGGCCGGACAAGGGATGCACCACCAACCCCTGGATTGTGGTGTGCCTGTCGCCGGTGATTTTGCAATCCCCGCCGAGCGCCGAAGTCGCTTGATGCTGGCCGATTACCTCGCCGATCTGCTGTCCAAGGACGGCAACAAGCTTTTGGAAATCCTGCCCGGCCCGCAGCAGCACGACGATGAGTGGGAGTTGTTGAATCGCTTCCGCGCGGATCTCGATGAAGCGCGGTCGCTCATCGCCGCGCCGGGTCATCTTTTCAAAAGCGGTGATCGTCAGCATTTCCGCAACCTCCTTTGCAGGTTGTTGGGATCGCAGAACGGCTGGTCGTTCTACATCTATGCCGCACCCTCCCACACCACGCTGCTGATCAACGAGCGGATCGAGATCTGGTCGCCCAAAAAAGGTCTGCGCAACGAACTCGGACGCTACTTGGCCGAGCCACAAGCGGCGTGACCGGATCAGCGGAAACGCGACTCAGGTTCGGTTGATATGCGCGCCATTGGGTTTGAAATGTTGACGGGGTTCCCCGGTTAAGTTCCCGTCTTGCTTCCCGTCCGTTCCTGTGTGCTTGATCCCGCCATGCCGGAACCCGCCGAACCTTTCATCCGCATCCGCGGCCTGACACAGGGTTTCGGCGACAAGGAAGTCCTCCGAGGAGTGGATCTGGATATTTTCCACGGCGAGACGCTCGTCATCCTCGGTGGTTCCGGTTGCGGGAAGTCCGTGCTCATCAAGCACCTGCCCGGACTGCTCCAGCCCACCGGCGGCTCGATCACCGTGGATGGTGTGGAAATCACCGGCCTCCGCGAGCGGCAGCTCGGACCGATCCGGCGGCAAATGGGCGTCCTGTTCCAAGGTGGCGCGCTTTTCGATTCCCTAACGGTCGCCGGCAATGTCGCCTTCCCGCTCCGCGAGGCCGGGTGGAAGGATGAAGCGAAAATCGCGGCCCGGGTCGCCGAGGCCTTGGAAATCGTCCACTTGGCCGGCGAGGAGGAAAAGCAGCCTCCCGATCTATCAGGTGGCATGCGCAAGCGCGCCGCGCTCGCCCGCGCCATTGTCCATAAGCCTGGTTGTGTGCTTTTCGACGAACCGCACACCGGCCTCGATCCGATCAACGCCGACTCCATCGACCACCTGATCAAGGATCTCCAGCGCAACCAGGGCGTGACCAACATCGTCATCACCCACGAACTTCGCAGCGTCTTCCGGGTCGCGGACCGCGTCGTGTTCCTGGAGAAGGGCCGCATCCACTGGACCGGCACGCCGGCCGAACTCCAGGCAACGAAGGATCCGATCCTGCGCGCCTTCATCGACGGCGACTCCGGCGAAGGTTGGGGCGAGCCTGTCACCGGCTGAGTGTCCCGGGCCATCTGCGCCGCCAGTCATGAGGTGGCTGAATGGGAGGGCCTGAAAAAGCCTGTGGTTACTCATCGGGTGTTTCGGCCGCCAAGCGTTCTTGGTGTGGATGCTGCTCAATCCATCCTGCAGCGAATGGAAAATCAATTCACCCAGACAACCCGATGAGACACGGCGACATTTCAAGCAGCAAGGACACAGTGGGAGTGGCGGTGGTGAACTATAAAATGCCTCGGCTCCACACGCATGACGAGGTGTTGGCGAATGCCAACAAGATCGCGGACATGATCAAGGGCATGAAGATCGGGCTGCCCGGCATGGATCTCGTGATTTTCCCGGAATACAGCACGATGGGCATCATATACGACCGCGACGAGATGATGGAAACCGCCGCGATGATTCCGGGCGATGAAACGCGGATTTTCAGCGAGGCCTGCAAGGCGGCGAACACCTGGGGCGTCTTTTCGTTGACCGGGGAGCGCCATGAAGAGCATCCTAACAAGGCTCCCTACAACACGCTCGTGCTGATCAACAATCTGGGAGAAATCGTGCAGAAATATCGCAAGTGCATCCCCTGGTGTCCGATCGAAGGCTGGTATCCCGGCGACCGCACCTATGTCTCGGAAGGCCCCAAGGGCATGAAGATCAGCCTGATCATCTGTGACGATGGAAACTACCCGGAAATCTGGCGCGACTGCGCGATGAAAGGGGCCGAGCTGATCATCCGCTGCCAGGGCTACATGTATCCCGCGAAGGAACAGCAGGTGATGATGGCGAAGAGCATGGCGTGGGCTAACAATTGTTATGTCGCTGTCGCGAACGCTTCCGGATTCGACGGCGTTTATTCCTATTTCGGCCACTCCGCGATCATCGGCTTCGACGGCAGGACCCTCGGCGAATGTGGCGAGGAGGACATGGGAATCCAGTACGCCCAGCTTTCCGTCAGCCAGATCCGCGATGCGCGGGCCAACGACCAATCCCAGAACCACCTCTTCAAACTGCTGCACCGCGGCTACACCGGCGTTCACAATTCCGGCGATGGCGACAAGGGCGTGGCCACCTGCCCGTTTGATTTCTATCGGAGCTGGGTGCTGGACGCCGAGAAGACCCAGGCGGATGTCGAGGCGTTCACCCGCAGCACCATCGGCGTGGCGGATTGTCCCGTCGGTACGCTTCCATTCGAAGGCAAGGAAACCACCGCCTGATTCTCCAACCCGCCGTGCCTTACATCAACGACGTCATCGAGAACAACAGGAAGCTCAATGACGAGTCGAAGCCGGTTAGCGACCGCTTCCGCGCTTCACGGTTCCGCTTCGATCCGGATCAGGCCATCGAATTGTTGAAAAGCCGGATCATCGGGCAGGAGGACATGCACGATTCCATCGCGGACATGCTGCACGTGGTGAAGGCGGATTTCGGGTCGGGCGACCGGCCGCTGGCGGTTTTCCTGTTCGTCGGTTCCACCGGGGTGGGGAAAACGGAAACAGTCAGGGTTCTGGCGGAAGCGCTTCTGGGAAGCTCGGAACAGATGTGCCGGATCGACATGAACACGCTCGCGCAGGAACACTACACAGCCGCTCTAACGGGAGCACCGCCGGGCTACGTGGGCAGCAAGGAGAACCACACGCTGTTCGATTTTAACAAGATCGAAGGATGTTTTAGCAAGCCTGGAATCGTGCTGTTCGACGAGATCGAGAAGGCCGGCAAGGAAGTCGCGCGGGCGCTGCTCAATGTCCTGGACTCGGGAAGACTCGAACTTTCGGCGGGAACGAAGCGGCTGAATTTCAACAACTGCCTGGTCTTCATGACCAGCAACGAAGGTGCCCGGGAACTCGACGGCTACCGCCGGAAGTTCGAACGGGGTTGGCGCAAATGGTTCCGCCGCCGGCCGTCCAAAGTCAGGGAGCAGGGGATTCTCGAACGGGCCTTGCAGAAGAAATTCGATCTGGAGTTCATCAACCGGATCGACCGCATCGTGTTTTTCGAAGAGCTGGACCATCGGTTTCTGGACGACATCCTGTCAGTGGAACTGGCAATGCTGAACAAGCGTCTTTCCAAGCACAGCGTTACCATCCGGCTCGATGAGGCAGCCCGCCGGCATCTGATGGAGTCCCACGATCCGCGGTTCGGCGCGCGTCATCTGAGACGCAGGATCCGCGCCCACCTCGAACCGGCATTGGCGCGGGCATTCAACACGGATCGCGACTGCGGTGTTTTCTCTGTTAGCTGCAAGGCCGGCTCCCTGGTGGTGGAACCCGCATCGTCATGATCCGCGGAAGCCCTCGATCTCCAGCAAACGCAACTTCGCCTCCAGCCCGCCGGCGAATCCGGTCAATTTGCCGTCGGAACCGATCACGCGGTGGCACGGCGCGATGATGGAAATCGGGTTCCTGCCATTCGCCGCACCCACTGCGCGGACCGCGTTCGGGTTCCCGATCTGCGCGGCAATTTCCCCATAACTGCGGGTTTCGCCATACGGAATTGTGAGCAAGGCATTCCACACCTGCTGCTGAAATTCCGTTCCGGAGAAATCGAGTGTTAGTGAGAATGTTCTGCGCTTGCCTGCGAAGTATTCGTTCAACTGCCGCTCGGCTTCTAGCAGGACCGGATGGTGGTGATCTTCCTTCATCGCGCCCAGGCGGACGCGCTTCGGATCATCATTTTCCCAGAGGACCGCGGCCAGGCCATGCTCGCCCGCCACCAGTTTGATTTCTCCAACAGGTGACTGCATCGTTTTGAAGACGGGGATCGCTGCCATTTTCACCAGGTTGCCATTCCTTCCAGCCAATCCAAGCGGAATTTCAACTTCATCCGCCGTACCGGCGACGGGTCCGGATAGAGGATGGGATACCAAGCGCTCATCACCGCCGCGCGGGCGATCAGGCTGTGGTGGAGCGCGACCGGATCGATGCTGCCGCCGGCCTGCTGATAGGCAGCGAGGATGGCGTCGGCATGAGGGTGATCCCCATCGAGGATGCGCGCGTTCCAGATGATGGAAGCGAGGTCCCACTCGACCGGGCCGCGGAAGGTGTCTTCCCAATCCGTCCACAGCAGGCCGCGCGTGGTGTGTAACAGGTTGCCGGGATGGGCGTCGCCGTGCAGCGGCTGATAGGGAAAGTTTTTCAGACCGTCAATGGACGAAACGAGGCGGTCGCGCAACAGGCGCAGTGTGGACGGCGGGAACAGCCCGCGGTGTTCGAGGGTTTCCAGCAACGCGACGCTCTCGGTGAGGATCGCGAGTTCGGGCAGGGGAGCGGTGAAGGACCGCAGCAAGTCGTGGCACTGATAGAGCGTCGCTCCGATCGTCGCCGGATCCGCCTCGGCATCGATGGCGGTGACGAATTGCCAGAAGTTGAGCGTGTAACCGAGGTGCTCATAGGGACCGGGCGGAAGATCGGGATGCAGGGGAATGACCGGAGCCCCGTGCCTTGCCAGATGCTGCGCGACCGCGTTTTCCCGCTCGAACCAACTGCTGCCTTGACGCGGGCCGTCGAGGTCGGTCACCACCCGGGCGACCAGGGTTTCGGTGAGGCGGAGAACCAGCGTGTTGCCGTTCTGCAAAATCTCGCACAGGTCAGGCGTGATACCGTTGGCGACGGCGGTTTCCGTCGCGGCACGGATGGGAAGGTCGAGGGCGGACATCGGGACTGAGAGTGGCTTGCGCTGACGCGGGAAGAACCTCACATGCGGTGGTGGTTGGAAAGTGTTTTTGGCAGGACGGGTCTTTCATCATGAAATGAGCGTTGCTGACCGGATGGGCTGCCTTCGGAAATCCCCCGGAAATTCCTCGTCATTTTACGATGTCTGATCTACGACAGCGCCGTGCCATTTTCGAAGAATCGAATTTTCCCGGATACCCGCGGAATGGCACTGTCCGCAAGTCGTATCACGGGAAGTTAGGCATAACCGCATGAGTAACGCACGACCAGAATGGTATCAGCTTAGAGATGCACCTGAGAACGCAAACTTCCCCGATGCTTCGTCACTTTTAGAAACGGCCCCCAGCTCGATACATGAGACTAACGGCATTGGGGAGACTGTGCTGCATTTCCTGGCTGTCGAGAACGACCAATCGGCAGTAGAGTGGTTGCACACGCGAGGAGCGGATTTGAACGCTTGCAACAAGTTTGGGACGCCGTTGCTTTTTGAGGTGGCTCAGCTTGGCTATCAGGATCTTTTTCTCTGGCTCGTCGAACATGGAGCAGACCCAATACGGAAGGATGGGCAGGGCCAGCGGATTGATGAGTATTTGGCCGATTTCGACCAGTTAGAAATAATTGAATTCATCAAGAAACACATCGGAATTGACTCATGATTTCGTTGTGACGAATCGCTGCCTGCTACTTTCCGTTTCCAGCAGTTCTAACCATCTTTCTCTTCTCTCTTTTTCTTCAAGATTCGCCGGATTCGCCAGATTCGTGGTGCCTCAACTTTTCATCTCCCCGAGGAGCGGCGGACACGTTCCGCCGCTCCTGGTTCCCGAGATGGGGCAACGTGGTTTCCTGTCCGCTTGTCAGCGTTTGACCGCCGGTTCACTGGCGATGCGGATCAGGCTGCGGATTTTCTCCAAGAGGACGGGACTTTCAAACGCGCCGAAGAGCAGGGCGACGTAAGTCGCCATGAACAGGAGGACCCCGAGCACGATGAGCCAGTAGAGTGTCGCCAGGACGACTCCAGGAGGATCGAGTTTTTTGTGATAGGCGTAGCCGGCCGGGCAGGCGAGGCAGCGGTAGCCCAGCCAGATGTTGAGAAACGGCGCAAAGACCGCCAGGCACCACATCCGGCTCATGCCGAGATTCATCAACCGCTTAACGCCGAACCAAGCCAGCAGCACCAGCGGCAGGAATGCGGCGGCCGGCAGGATCTTGGTCATGAGAACCGGTCCGAATTCCTTGATCAGAAGCGGGCTCACCGCACCGAGCGCGTGGTGCCACAAGAACGGCAGCAAGAAGGTGACGAACAGGAGGCTCCGGCGGCGCGCGCCCGGCCAAACCGCGTTCCTCGGGATTGAAGTCCGGGTCGGCTTCACCGGCGGACGGTAGGGTTCCGCCAGCGGGGCAAACTGTGCCGGGCTGTTTGCCGGGGCGCTGGTCCGTTCGAACAAGCCGTCGATCTGACCGGCCGGCTTCCACTCTTCCATGCTTTTCCGCCAAACCATGTCCAGCCGCGGATCCAACGATGAATCGGCGACCATCGCCCTCAGTTCGTCGAAACACACCGGGCCGAGGCGATCGCCTTCGCAAGTGTAAAACCAGACGCTTTGGGTGGACTCCTTGGAGGACTTCCTCTTCTTGCCTGCCTTGGGTTCCGCCACCTCTGTGTGGGGCTTGGAAGTTTTCTTTTTCTCCTCCTCTTCCGCCCTTGCTTGGGACTCGGCGGCTTTGGCCAATTTCGCGGCTTCGGCCTTGGCGAGCGCGCTGAGTCTGGCTTCCTCGGCGAGCTTTGCCTTGGTCTCGATTCTCGCTTTCGTTTTGGCTTCGGCGAAAGCCTTGGCATCGAGCTCCGCCCTGGCCTTGCTCTCGGCCCTGGCCCTGGCTTCGTTTTCCGCACGCTCGTGCGCCAATGCGGCAACTCTGGCCTCATCCATTGCCAAAGCCTCGATCTCAGCTTTGGCTTTTGCCTCTTCGTCGGCTCCGGTTGCGATCTGGGAGTGGGAAATCATCTGTGCCCCGGCACTTGCGGCTGCGGCTCTGGCGCCGTCCGCGATCTTGGCCTCGGCGGCTGTCCTGAGTCGTGCTTCTTCGGCGGCTTGGACTTCGGCGGCTGCCCGCAGTCTTGCTTGCTCTGCGGCTTGGGCCTCTGCGGTGGCCCGGACTCGTGCTTCCTCCGCGGCTTGAGCTTCGGCGGCTGCCCTGAGTCGTGCTTCTTCTGCGGCTTGGACTTCGGCGGCTGCCCGCAGTCTTGCTTGCTCTGCGGCTTGGACTTCTGCAGCGGCCCGAAGTTTTGCGTTCTCCGCGGCTTGGGCTTCAGTTGCGACCCTGAATTTCGCGTCGTCTGCGGCTGTGGCGTCGGCGACGGCCCGGAGCTTCGCGTCCTCGGCGGCTTTCGCCTCGGCGGTCGCCCTGAGGCTGGCTTCTTCCTTAGCCTTGGTTTTCGCTTCTTCCTCGGCTTTCGCTTTCGCCGCCGCGGCGATCCGGGCCTCCTCTGCGGCCCTGGCTTCGGCGGCCGCCCGAAGTTTTACTTCCTCGGCGGCTTTGGCTTCGGCGGCGGCGCGGAGTTTGGTTTCTTCCGCAGCCTTGGCCTCAGCGGCTGCGCGCAATTTCGTTTCCTCCGCGGCTTTGGCCTCGGCGGCGGCTCTCAACCTGGCTTCTTCCGCAGCCTTGGCCTTCGCATCTTCCTCAGCTTTCGCTTTCACCATGGCGGCGACTCGGGCTGCTTCCGCAGCCCTCGCCTCGGCGTCCGCCCTGAGCCGGGCTTCTTCCGCGACCTTGGCTCTTGCCTCCTCCTCCGCTTTTGCTTTCGCCGCTGCGGCGACTTTAACTGCTTCCGCGGCTTGCGCCTCGGCAGCTGCTTTGACTCTATCGACCTCTTCGGCCTTGGCTTTGGCATCGCTCTCGGCTTTCGCCTTGGCCGCCGCGGCGATCCTGGCTTCCTCCGCAGCCTTGGCTTCGGCGGCGGCGCGCAGTTTCACTTCCTCGGCAGCTTTGGCTTCGGCGGCAGCGCGAAGTTTAGCTTCCTCCGCAGCCTTGGCCTCGGCGGCGGCTTGGGCCGCTTCGGCTGCTTTGAGTTTCGCGTCCGTGACGGCCTTGGCTTTCGCCTCTTCCTCCGCTTTCGCCTGTGCGATGGCGGCGGCGGCGGTCCTGGCTTCTTCAGCGGCTTTCACCTCGGCGGCGGCCCGGAGTTTGGATTCTTCGGCGGCCTTGGCATCGGCGGTCGCTCTGGCCACTTCGGCAGCCATCGCCCGCATT
>JBGSOI010000088.1:0-18198 GCA_041739215.1 Akkermansiaceae bacterium | reverse complement strand
ATCGGCCAGGGCATCGAGTTCGACTACTGCTGCGTTCACGCCGCCTTCGCTTTGAAGGAACTCGGCTACGAAACCATCATGGTGAACTCGAACCCCGAGACCGTCTCCACCGACTACGACACATCGGACAAGCTCTTCTTCGAGCCACTGACGTTAGAAGACGTGCTCAACATCTGCGACGAGGAAAAACCCTTCGGCGTCATTGTCCAGTTCGGCGGTCAAACCCCGCTCAACCTCGCCGCTGACCTCGAACGCCATGGCGTCCCGATCATCGGCACCTCGCCGAAATCCATCGAACAGGCCGAAGATCGGAAGTTCTTCTCCGCCCTGCTCGACAAGCTCAACCTCAAGCAAGCCGAAGCCGGCACCGCCACCAACGAAGCCGAAGCCCTCGTTATCGCCAACCGCATCGGCTACCCGGTGCTCGTCCGCCCGTCCTTCGTGTTAGGCGGCCGCGGCATGATGATTGTTTACTGCGATTCCGAGCTCACCCGCTACATGCGCGAGGCCGTCATCGCCTCGCCCGAGCGCCCGGTGCTGGTTGACCGCTTCCTCGACAACGCGACCGAAGTCGATGTCGATTGCATTTCTGACGGAGAAACCTCCGTCGTCGGCGCCATCATGGAGCACATCGAGCAGGCCGGCATCCACTCAGGCGACTCCGCCTGCGTCATTCCCGCGTTTTCGCTATCAGACTCTATCAAGGCAGAAATCACCCGTGCCGCCGTTGATCTCGCCCGCGAGCTCAAGGTCCGCGGCCTCATGAACATCCAGTTCGCCGTCAAGGACGAGCAACTCTACGTCATCGAGGTCAATCCGCGCGCCTCCCGCACCGTGCCGTTTGTCAGCAAGGCCACCGGTGTCTCCCTCGCCAAGCTCGCCGCCAAAGTCATGGTCGGTGAAAAGCTCAAAGACCTCGGCTACACCCAGACCATCGTCCCGGCCCATTTCTCCGTCAAAGAAGCCGTTTTCCCATGGAACCGCTTCCCCGGCATCGACATCGTGTTAGGCCCGGAAATGAAGTCCACCGGCGAGGTCATGGGCATCGACGCCGATTGGGGCATGGCCTACGCCA
The DNA here is from genome assembly GCA_041739215.1 of Akkermansiaceae bacterium. Lineage (GTDB taxonomy): Bacteria > Verrucomicrobiota > Verrucomicrobiia > Verrucomicrobiales > Akkermansiaceae > Luteolibacter. The sequence goes on along the minus strand of JBGSOI010000088.1, from coordinate 17,123 downwards.
AGTCACAAATCAGCGCCTTCAACCCACTGCCGACCAAAGGCAACGTCTTCCTCTCCGTCGCCGATCTCGACAAGGACCGCGCCGTGCAAGTCGCCCGCGACCTCGCGGAACTCGGCTTCAAGATCTACTCCACCGGCGGCACCCACACCCGCCTCACCGAGGAAGGCATCCCGAGCAACCGCGTTTACAAGGTCCTCGAGCAAGCACGCCCGAACGTGATCGACATGATGAAAAACGGCGAAATCCATTTCATCATCAACACCCCGAGCACCCACGAATCCCGCGCCGACGAGATCCTCATCCGCTCGACCGCCATCGCCCAGAAGATCTCCCACGCCACCAACCTCTCCGCCGCCGAAGCCTCGGTGAAGGCGATGCGCTCTCTCAAAGAGAAGGAATTCACGGTGAAGAGCATTCAGGAGTATCACGCTTGAGGCGGCGTAAATCCGTTTCGCGAGATTGGAAGATTTCTTTCTATTTCCGGAGTCAAATTAAAGAAATTGCTCAAAAACTTTAATTTCATCTTGCCGATGGAAAGTTTTCTTTCAATCTCGGCAGAGGAATTAAACAAAAGTGCCAAATCCTTTAATTTGAATCCATGCAACGGGGACCCTCCGGCCATTATCTGCCCATCAGCACCGTCGGCGAAACCGCGCGGGCCTTTGTCCCCGCGCCACTGCCGCCTGCCCCGCCTCTGGAAATCGATGGAGAGTTGGGCGCACTCCTCGACGCTGCCTCCACCGCCCTCGGTCGCCTCGATGGCATTTCCCTGCTGCTTCCCGATCCCGGACTCTTCCTTTACACCTATGTCCGCAAGGAAGCCGTCCTCTCCTCGCAGATCGAGGGAACCCAGTCCTCGCTCTCGGACCTCCTCAGCCACGAACTCGACAACACGCCATCCGGACTGCTCGAAGATGTCAGCGAAGTTTCCTGCTACGTCGATGCCATGCAGCACGGGCTGGCGCTCCTGAAAAGCGGCGAACCGCTCTCCCTCCGTCTTATCCGGGAAATCCACGCCCGCCTTCTCGCCCATGGTCGCGGCAGCGGGAAAATGCCCGGCGAGTTCCGCACCAGCCAGAATTGGATCGGCGGCTCTCGCCCCGGAAATGCCCGGTTCGTCCCGCCGCCGCCTGATGCGGTTTTGGAAACGATGGGAGCCCTCGAACTTTTCCTTCACGACCAGCCCGTCAAAACCCGCCCGTTGCTCAAGGCCGCCCTTGTCCACGTCCAGTTCGAGACCATCCATCCGTTCCTCGATGGCAACGGTCGTCTCGGACGCCTGCTCATCACCTTCATTCTTTGTGCCGAGGGCGTGTTGGACGCACCCATGCTTTACCTTTCCCTCTATCTGAAAAAGCACCGCGACGACTACTACCGCCTGCTTCAGGAAGTGCGCGTCGAGGGCAATTGGGAAGACTGGCTCACTTTCTTTCTAACGGGCGTTTTGGAAACGTCAGCCGCAGCCACGCAAACCGCCCGCCGCCTGTTGCAGATCTTCCAGCGCGACAGCGAGATCCTCCGCTCCGAAGCCGCGTCCGTCATCCGGCTCCACCAACATCTCCAGCGCAAGCCGGTCATCAGCATCGCCGAAGCTGCCCGCTCCCTGAATATTTCCGCTCCCACCGCCGCCAAAGCCCTTGGCACCTTGGAAACCCATTCCATCGTCCGCGAAGTCACCGGACAACAATACCGGAAGCTCTATGCCTATAGGGAATACCTCGATGTTTTGAACGAAGACACGCTCTAACCATATTCCTCCAGATCGTCGCCCACGACCTGAGTCGCGCGGAGGTCGTCGCGATGGAGAAAACCTGGAAAAACCGTCTTCACACCCGAGGCCTCTTTGGCTTGAACGATAACTAACGAGTTCAGGAGTGTTCTCCGCCGCTGAATCCTTCGTGAGAGCCAAGCGCTCATTCAAGAAGAAGGAATTCACGGTGAAAGGCATCCAGGAGTATCATGCTTGAAATCAGACAGTTAGCTGAATCTTCTGTTCTATCTCAGCAGTAACCGAGGGACGGAATTCCCGCGCGAGGCCTCTGTTGAGGTTGTAATTTATTTTTTGGCTGAGTCGTCGGAAATAATCAAAATGAACGTAAAAATACTATTTGTAATCGTTTTGAATAAAATGTAATCAAAACGGCATGGAAGCTCCCGAAAGTAATCCGATCGGCTATCAATGGTTGGCGGAGAAATATGGAGTGATCGCGCTACCCCATTGGAAAGAGAGCCGGGTGCTCGTCAAAGGAGCCCGTCGGGTGATTGAAAAAGAGGGCAGGTTGATCGAATACCTTTTGCCCGCCCAGGATCCGGGAAATGATGTTTTCGCCCAATTGGAATTCGCCTTGAAGCGGGAAGGCCTCCACCTCGGATTGTTGCGAAGGTTGATGCCGAAGCTCAATCCGGGAGAGGTGGCAGCCTATGTCCGGAGCCGCCCCACCGGCCGATATGCAAGAATCGTTTGGTGGCTGTTCGAGAGCTTCACGGGCAGCGAACTTGATCTGCCTTCCGTCACGATGGGCAATTATTTCGATTTGCTGGATCCGAAGATTCACGCGACCGGGGAAACGATAAAAGTCCCGAGGCAGCGCTTGAATTTCAACCTGTTGGGGACTGTGAATTTTTCTCCCATGGTGCGCTGGAAAGGTTTGGGAGAATGGAACGAGGACGGTTTGCGCAAGCGCTGCGAGGAAATCGTGGGGAACTATCCGCCGGAAATCTTCGCGCGGGCGGTCCGCTTCCTCTACACGAAGGAAAGCAAAAGCAGCCACGAGATCGAGAGGGAAACACCGGATCAGAAGCGGGCTGAGAAATTCATTGGCTTGCTGGAACAGGCGTGGCATCGGGATTTCCTTTCGAAGCCCGCGCTGGTGGAACTTCAGCAAGCCATCGTGGATTCCCGCTACGCAAACAACGGCTGGCGTAGTGAAACTGGAGAACAAGTCTATGTCGGTGAGTCACTTGGCCCCGGATTGGAGCGAGTCCACTATGCCGCGCCGAAGCCGGAGGATTTGGATGAGCTGATGAGCGGATTCATCATGATGGCTTCGAAAACTGTTGATGGGAGTGGGGCATTTGGCGGGAAAGGAGATCCGGTTCCAATCTTGATCGCCGCTTCTGTGGTTTCATTCGCATTCGATTTCCTCCATCCCTTCAGCGACGGCAACGGACGCATCCACCGCTTCTTGCTGCATCACGTTTTGGCCCGCCGTGGCTTTGGGCCCAAGGGCATCATTTTGCCGATTTCCGCCGTCATCCTGAATCGCCCGCGGGAGTATGATCAAGCGCTTGAGAGCTTTTCCAAACCGCTGATGAAACTGGTGGATTACATGATGGATGAAAGGCAGCGGATGACGGTTTCCAACGACACGGCTGATTTCTACCGTTACATCGACTGCACGGAACTCACCCGAATCACCATCGACTTCATCCGGGAAACCATTGAAAGCGAGCTACCTGCGGAGCTAAGGTATTTGACGGCCTACGACGAGATCCGGAAACAAATGCGCGACATCGTCGATCTTCCTGACCGAATTGCGGATTTATTTGTGAAGCTTTGTCGGCAAAATGGAGGATCCCTCTCGCAAACCAAGCGAAAGCTCGAGGAATTTGCTCCGCTGACGGACCAAGAGATCGCCGCAATGGAGGAAATCGTGAGGGCAGGTTTGGGGATCCCATCTGTCACGTAAGCTCAATCTTGAGGGGATTCGTAATCGGAATTTCCGAAATCCGGCCATTTGTAATCGCTTTGGCAGGAAAGTAATCGTTTTGAAAAACAGATCGCCAGGCAAGTTGCAGATCGTTAGGTCCACGTTAGTTCAAATTGACGAGCCCCACGTCGAGCACCTGGCCGCCGATGCCGTTTTGGCCGTGGGCTGCCAGGACGATTTTCGCGCCGGGTTTCAAACGGGCCATCGCTGCGGGGGAAATCTCGAACACCGCGTAGTCGCGGGTCTCGACGTTGACGGAGCGCCAGGCGGGAATGCCATCGATGAAAACCTGGGCATGGTTGTCGTGATGCACGCGCAAACGGAGCTTCGATCCCAGTTCCTGCGGCAGTTCCACCTCGCGGCGGATCCAGATGTCCTTGGTGTTCCACACCGTATTCAGAAGGCCGACGGTGCCCGGCGTGGTGGCCGTGCCGAAAGCGGACTTGCCTTCCATCCAGCCGGAGTCGTCGAAACCCGGTCGCGCCCAACCGTTAGCAGGTTCCACCTTGGTCCAGCGCCAGATCGCGGGCTGCTTGGCGGCCGTGGGAATGACGTCGGCGAACCCGGCTGTTAGCTGTTCCCTGGGAATCGGCAGGCCGCGCTGTTCGGCGCTGAAGTCCGGCGTCACCTTGGGGCCGATCCACACCGGTTGGGTGAACGCGCCGTTGGCCGCGATGTCCCACGCCTCGAGACGGACCCAGGTGCGGCCATTCAGATCGACCGGAAGACTGAGCTTTCTCTTGCCGAAACCTTCGGTGTCCGCGAGATCGACGCGCTGGCGGAAAACCTGTTGGCCATCGCCCGAAACGATTTCCACGAATGACATGGGAAAAGTCCACTCGAGGTCCGCTTCCAACGTTTGCGCGGTGCCCGCATCTTCGATCACCTCGCCGCTGGACTTGCCGCCGACGGCGAAGGTGGGAATCAGGATTTCCCCGGAAGTGGTGAAAAAAGTGCCCTTGCGCAAACTATCTAACACCGGCTGCCAGCCGTCGTTGAAACGCGGCAGCTTGTCGAGCTTGAGGTAGTTGATGTTCATGTGGGCGTAGGTCTCGAAGTCCGGCTCCATGCGGAACAAGTCGGCCTCGCCGATGGCTTGCTTGCGCGCGCCCCAGTTGGACATGTCGTCCAGCAGGTCCAGCACGCGCCAGCCGAGCGTGGGTCGCGAGAGGTCTGCCGGCATCGCTTTCCAGGCGGCACCGAGGAAGCGCTCGGAGTTGAAAAAGGTGCTGGCCTTGTATTTGTCCGGAAACCCGATGGACGCCTTGATGCGGGCGTGCGCGGTCCACATCAGGCCGTTCTCCTCATCCATCAGTTTGAGAACATCGTCCGGGCTGCCGACATGATAGACCTTTCCATACTCCGCGGTTTCCTCGACGAATGGTTTCTCCGCCGGGCGGTTCAGCACCCAGTAAACCGGCTTGGGAAACAGGCTGATCCAGTGGCCGCCGAGTTGCACGTTGGGTTCCTCACCGGGAAGCATGAGAAGGTCGTCGTCGGATAGACGGGCGCACTCGTCGTGCATGGTTTTGAGCAGCGGGAGCCGCTCGCCGGCCGGCATCTTGGGAGTTTCACCAATGTGGAATTCCGCGAGGTGGACGATGTTCACGCCGCGTGCCTTGAAGGTCTTGATCATGCCCGGAATTTCCAAACCGGCCGGCACGCCGGTGGTTTTCTGCTCCTTCTGTTTCCGCAGAAACTCGAGCGTGTGCTCGACGTGATAGTGGCTGGTGAATGTCTGATAGCCGGGCAGCGGCTGGTAGCGGTCGCCGCGGGTGTATTTCGCCACCGCGTCGAGCGCCTGCTTGCCATCGCCGCGGGTGATCAGATAGAACGCGCCCAACTCCTGGCGCGTCTGCGGCGGCGCGTTGAACCACGGCGTGTAGCGCTTGTCGCCTTCCAGCGACTGGCGGATGCCGATGCCGGAGTCCTCGACCACGCCGCCGAAGTTCCGGCCGTGCCAGACGAACTTCAGGTTGAACGCCTCGTCCTGCGGATAGAAAAACCGGTGCGGCGCGGGAAACAGCGCGAGCGAACCCGCCGCGGCTTCCGCCACGATGGCCCGGCCCTGCACCGCAAGCGGCGTGACCTCGGCCTTGGGATCCAGCGGCACCCGCTGCAATTCACCGGAAGTGTCGGTCCACACCACCGATTTCCAACCCGGCTTGGGGCTCGCCAGGCCGGTGTCATAAACGATCGCCCGGCCGTCCTCCTCGGTGGCCATCACCGCCTCCGCTTTGATGAGGCCGCTGTTCTGATAGAACGTGAAGCGCATTTCGCCTTTGAATGACCCGGCGGATGCCTCCGCCACGCTAACCGTCGTGCGGGTTCCCTCCTCCCTCACCCGCAGCGCGCGCTTGCCGAGAACCACCGGAAAGGTCTCGAACGGGCGCTTCGGCGGATTGTCGAAAAACGCCACCCAGCCCGCGGGGTTTGCTAGATCCCGGCTGCCGACTGTTAGCAAGGTCACCGGATTGAGGCCGCCCACAATGGTTTTCGCGGCCTGCCCAGCCGCCGCCACGCCCAGCGATTCGATGAGCGGCTTTGTTTCATCCATGCTGAAAACGGCGGAGCCGGCTTCCTCCGCGGAAATCGGCCAGGTGACGCGCACCCGGCCGTCTTTTTCCTCGACGTTTACGCCGGATTCGGTGGCACGGAGTCCCGAGGTGAGCAGTGCGGCAAGACAACAGAGGTGAGCCGCGCGAAGCGGCTGCAGTAAAGATGGTTTCATACGATTTCCCAAGCGAGGCTTGATACGGTTCATGACAAGCCGGACTTGCGGTAGTTGCGATCCAAAAAATTCCCCCCATTCGGGCCGCTCGATTCACCGCCGCCTTCAGATGCCAGTCCTTGACCATCTTGCAGTGAAACAACTTCGCGCCCACCGGACTCGTTGCTGATGAACATCATTCACTCAACTTCTCCGGCCGCCATGAAGACCCGCCAATTCACCTCTCTCACGCCACGACGCGGCAAGCAACAGCGGCAGCAACACCGCCACCCAGTGCGCGATGAATTCGTAGTGTCCGCTGATCCCGATAACCGTGCTGCGATCAAATAACAGCCCGCTCAAGACCGTCGCGAGCAACACCGCCGGCCAGCGCAGTCCGCGCCGCATGAGGCCGAACGCCGCCCATGCCGCGCTGCCGATCACTAACAAATGCCCGGCCAACCCGATCACCCCCCCGCCCCGCAAGGTCGCCATGTAAACCGAATGCTCGTGCTCCAGCGGACCCACCGGCCCGCCCACCGCGCCCAAGCCCTGGCCGCACAGGCGGCCGCTTTCCAGCTCTTTCCAGACGAGCTGATAGATCTCGAACCGCCCCGCGTTGCCCCGCTTCACCAGCGCGCTGCCATGGTTCGCCATCGCGGCAGACGCAACCTGTGCGGTGGGGGGAGAGTGCTTGAGTTTCACCTTCAAGCAGACGTATCCCAGACCGATGCACAGCGCGAGCAGGCCCAGTGTTTGCAGCGCGAACCGCGGCTTGCGACCCGCCAACACCAGGGGCCCCGCCACCGCGAGCATCAGCCAACCGCCGCGCGAAGCCGTTAGAAACACCGCGGTGCCCAGCAGGACGCACAGGCACCACCAACCCCGGCCCTTGCCGCCGCTGCCCAGGAATTCCAGCACCAGCGCCAGGGCCAAGGCGAAATGAAACGCCGCGTAGTTCGTGTGGTCCCACGAAATCTGCCCCAGCGGCGCGGTGAGCATCCGAGTCGGCCAGATCAACGACATCCGCAGTTGATCGAACCTGAAGCTGTGTGTGCCAACCGTGCCAAAGCCATCGAGGCCGATGAAAAACCCTACGAAAGACCCCGCCAATAACAGTAACAGCACACCCAGCGCGGTCCATTTCCCGAAGCGCCGCCAGCGCGGCTGCAGCATGACCACGGTGAACACCGCCAGACCCAACACTCCGAGCAGTCCCGCCAAGCCACGCGCAGCGGCTGTTAGGAAACCTTCCCCGTGCAGCAGGCCCCCCAGCCAGGACGCCGCATGCACCACGATCAAGCCGCCACCGAAAATCACTCCCGTCCACCCCATCCCCGGCATCAGCGGTCCTAGCAGCCTCCTCGCGTAAATCGCAGCCACCATGCTCGCCACCAACAAATGCCCGGCTCTGAATTCCGGGGAAGACAACAGCAAAGTGGATCCCACGACCAGCACCGCCATCACGCAGACCAGCAATTCCCCGACCCGCCCGCTTGCAGCCGACGCGGAATCAGGGGGGGTGGGGGGCTTGAGATCAATCATCCGGTTGTCTCGGGTCACCCTATCCGCCATCCGGCCACCCTGGCAAGGCAAGCCGTCCGTTCGTCACACCATCCAGTGAGCCCGGAGAAATTTCGTCGATTGGCACTGGATTTCCGGCCAACGCCGCCTAGTGTTCGCGTGAACGCATGGAGCTACAATCGAAACTCGCCATCCTCGCCGACGCCGCCAAATACGATGCGTCGTGCGCCAGTTCCGGAGCCGTGCGCGGAAATTCCCTTGATGGCAAAGGTGTGGGCTCCACCGGCGGCGCGGGCATCTGCCACAGCTACGCGCCGGACGGCCGCTGCATCTCGCTGCTCAAGGTGCTTCTAACGAACCTTTGCATCTACGATTGCCACTACTGCATCAACCGGCGGTCCAGCAACGTCCGCCGCGCGGCGTTCACGCCCGACGAGGTGGTGAAACTCACGCTGGATTTTTACAAACGGAATTACATCGAGGGCTTGTTCCTCAGCTCCGGCATCATCCGCAATGCGGACTACACGATGGAGCAGGTCATCGCGGTGGCACGCACCTTGCGGGAGGTTCACGATTTCCGCGGCTACATCCATTTGAAAACGATTCCCGAAGCGTCGCCGGAGTTGATAGAAACCGCGGCCCGCTACGCCGACCGGATCAGCATCAATCTGGAGCTGCCCACCCAGAAATCGCTCGATTTGTTAGCGCCTGAGAAAAACATCGCTCGCACCAAACAGGCGATGGGACGCATCCGCCACAAGCTGGAGGAAGCGGGCGAGCGCCGCCGTGATGGCGACAAGAAACTGCGCCACGCCACCGGCCAAAGCACCCAGGTCATCGTCGGCGCGGATGCTTCGACGGACGCCGATTTCCTGATCCGCTCCGACGAGCTTTACAGCGCCTACAAGTTGCGCCGCGTTTACTACTCGGCGTTCTCTCCAATCCCCGAGCCGTCGCGGATTCTGCCTTTGAAAGCGCCGCCACTGGTGCGGGAGCACCGGCTCTATCAGGCAGACTGGCTGATGCGCCACTACGGCTTCAAGACCGCGGAAATCGTCACGGAGCGGCACCCGAACCTCGATCTCGAGCTCGATCCGAAACTGGCGTGGGCCTTGCGCAACCGCCAGGACTTCCCGGTCAATCTCCAGACCGCCACCCGCGAGTCGCTGCTGCGGGTTCCCGGTCTCGGCGTCCGCAACGTGGACCGAATTCTGAAGATCCGACGCTTCACTCACATCCGCCTGACGGATCTCGCGCGGCTGCGGGTTTCGGTCGCCAAGGTCCGGCTCTTCGTCATCACGGCAGACCACAATCCTTCCGTCTTGCTGCTGGACTCGGACACCTTGCGCGCCCGGTTCCTGCCCAAACCGCAACAGCTCGAATTGTTTTCCGCCGATGACATGCGTTGATCCCGGCAACGATTTCGCCTCGTGGCGCGACGTGGCGCGGAGCTTGTTAGCCTGCGGCGTGCCGCCCGCCGAAGTGCTGTGGGAAAAGGGCGGATTGTTCGATTCCGCAGTCCGCGAAGAAACATCGTCGCTGCCGCCGATGAAGGTTCCGGCGTCCTTCGTGGACTTCGCGCAAACCGTCGCCTGTCACTGCGACCCTTCGCGGTGGGCGCTGCTCTATCGGATCCTCTGGCGCATCGTCCGCGGCGGCGAGCGGCATCTGTTGGAGATCGCCAGCGATCCCGATATCGTGGCCGCGCGGATGATGGAGAAGAACGTGCGCCGCGAAATCCACAAGATGCACGCGTTCGTCCGCTTCCGGCTGGTCGCCACCGATGCTGCCACCGGGCGCGAGCGCTATGTCGCGTGGTTCGAGCCGGATCATTCCATCATCGAGGCGGGCGTGCCGTTCTTCCGCAAACGCTTCGCCAACATGGATTGGAGCATTTTCACACCGAAGAGCTGCGCGCATTGGAATGGCGAGGAACTCGTCATCACGCCCGGAATCGCGAAGAACCCGATCGAGAACCCCGACGAGTTGGAGTCCATCTGGCGCACCTACTACCGCAGCATCTTCAACCCCGCGCGGCTCAAGGTGAAGATGATGAAACAGGAAATGCCGAAGCGTTACTGGAAAAACCTGCCCGAGGCCGGGCTCATCGAAGAACTCATCGAAGGCAGCACGCAGCGGGTCGAATCCATGTATTCCGAAACGTTGCGACCCGAAAAGTCCGCGCCGCGGAATGCCTATCTGAACGACCTCAGGGAAATGTCCGCCGTGAAAGGCCGCCATTACCCGCCCGATCCGGATCAGGGACTAACCGAATTGGAGGCTAACGCTTCGCGCTGTCGCGCATGTCCGCTATGGAAGAATGCGACCGGCACGGTTTTCGGCGAAGGTCCGACGAACGCCCGCATCATGGTCGTCGGCGAGCAACCGGGTGACCGCGAGGATGTTTCCGGAAAGCCGTTCGTCGGGCCGGCGGGCAAGCTGTTCGATCAAGCTCTCGCCGAAGCTGGCATTGATCGCTCGACCATCTATGTCACCAACGCGGTGAAGCATTTCAAATGGATCCAAAAGGGAAAAGTCAGGCTTCACCAAAAGCCGGACGCAGGTGAAATCGACGCCTGCCGGCCGTGGGTGCTGGCGGAGTTGAACCAGATCCGCCCCGACATTATGATTCTGCTAGGCGCGACCGCCGCGCGTTCGATTTTCGGCAAGCCCCTCGCCGTCACCAGGAACCGCGGCCTCTACGAAGCTCCGGAAATCGCGAAACGCGTGATTCTGACGGTCCATCCGTCCTATCTTCTGCGCCTGCCCGATCCGGCGAAGAAGGACGCGGAATACGCGAAATTTGTCGAGGATCTGAAGCTGGCGGGGCGACGTTGACCTTCACCAGGTCGCATCCAGCATGGACGAAACATCCATCCGCTAGCTCTTCATCACCTCATCCAACCACGCGATCATCTTCTTGCGATAGGCACCGTTGTCGCCGGAGAGGGCGGTGCCGTGGCGGCCGGTTTTGACCTCGAAGAGAGTCTTGGGCTGGGCGGCAGCTTCATACAACTGGAGGCCTTGGGAAACGGGGACGATCTCGTCCCTGCTGCCATGGACGACTAACAGCGGGACCGGCGCGAGCTTCATCACAAAGTCCTTCGGCGCGAGTTCGTCAGTGACCAGGCTGGCCCCGAGCTGGCCACCGATGATCCGGGCCATCGCCTGATAGGACGCGAACGCGCCGTCAATGACGATTGCGCGCAAGCCTTTCACGGGAGTCTCTCCGAGGGCGGTGATGGATTGCGCGCCGCCGAGGCTGTGGCCGAACGAAATGAGGCGCGTGGTGTCGATATCGGGGCGTTTGAGGGCGTAGGCGAAGGCGGCTTTCACATCATCGATCATGCCGCGGCGGTCGACGGTGCCGCCGGATTTCCCGAACCCGCGGTAGTCGTAAATGATGACGTTGTAGCTGGCCTCCGCGAGCCAGGTGCAAAAGCCGAGGTGATAGCTGATAGAGCCGGCGTTGCCGTGGGAGAAGACGACGGTGCCTTTGGCGGATCGGGCTGTCTTCCCTTTCGCCGGGATGAACCATCCATGGAGCGGGGTGCCGTCGCCGGATTTGAAATGGATGGGTTCGTACTTGAGGCCCCACAAGGTCGGTGTGGACGGCTCGTCGCGGGTCGGGAAATAGAACAACTGGTTTCCGCCCTTTTTGCCGATCATGCCTTGGGCCAAACGGGAAAGGTCGCCGTTAGGGTCCTGAAGCAGCGCGCGCACATCTGCGGCCGAGACGGGTGGGGGAGTTTCCTGGGCGGTCGCGACGGCAAGCGCGGCGAGCCAGAGACCGGTGATGTGGGCGTGCATGATGGCTAAATCGACACTTGAACCGGGATTTGTCGAGCGAAAGAAACCCGGGTGGCGCCTTGTTCCGTTGACGCTTCCCTCCAAGTCCACGTGGCAGTTGGCCTCGGGTTGGGTTACCCCGCGCGCTATCAATCTCTCGCAGTTTTCGCGGCGTTCTGACCCTGTGGGATTTGTCCTGAGTCGCGTATCGGGTGTTCGGAAAGCACTGAAATCAGTCAGGCGGTCAACGGTCCGCGACGGGCTCGCCCTTGTCGCCGGGCTTGAAGGCAGGCACCAGCGGATCTATGGGTCTGATGGTGCCGTCGGGGTTGAACTCCATGCGGGCGAGGCAGGTCTCGCGCTGGTAGCCACCGCCGCCTGGGATGGCGTGGCGGTGATAGACTATATACCAACGGTCGGTGCCGGGGACGTTGACCACGCTGTGGTGGCCGGTGCCTTTGGCGAGCCCGTGCTGTTTCAGGACAATGTGGTCGGGAAGAACCCGGACGGAACCGAGGGCGGTTTCGCCGATCCCGTAAGCGACCCGGTAGTCGTCGCTGCGGGCATCGTCGACGGACCACATGAAATAGTATTTTCCCTGCCGCTTGAAGACGACGATCCCCTCGCGGAATTCCTTGAGGCGGATTTCCCGGGGATCGCCGTCGAGGGTGATCATGTCGGGCTTGAGCTTGAAGACATTGGCGCTGTCGCCGTTGCCGAAATAGAGGTAGGCTTGGCCATCATCATCGATGAACGGATAGGGATCGATGGTGTTGGTGTTGACCTTGCCTTCGCGGACGATCAAGGGCTTGCCCAGGGCATCGGTGAAGGGGCCGGTCGGGGTCTTGGCCGTGGCGACGCCGATTTTGCCTTTTGCGCAAAAGTAGAAATAATAAGTGCCGTTGCGCTCGATGCAATCCGGAGCCCAGGCTTCGATGTTAGCCCATTTGAGATCCTTGGTCACATCGAGGATCATCGGTTCCTTCTTCCAGTCGATGAGGTTCTTTGACGACCAGACCGAGAAGTCGGTGGTCTGCCAGTTCGGCTTGTCGGAAGTCGGATAGACATAGTAGGTGCCGCCGAAGTTGCGGATCGCTGGATCGGCCGTGAAGCCTTCGAGAATGGGCTTGGGTGGGTCCGGCAATGGGGTCAGCTCGGTTTCCGCCAGGGCAGGCGCGCCACCGGCAATGGCAAGCACGGAAAACAGCAAGGGGGCGGTTTTTTTGATCGGGCGCATGTTGGGATTTTGGGAAAGAACCAGTGCGACGTGCCATGATTGCCGAATGTGCGACAACATCCGTCCGCCGGGGCATTTTCGCCGCATGATCCTCGCGTGGCAATGATAACTGGCGCCATGCCGCCGCGCCGCCGGAATCGTGCCATGACATGAATCGAAAGACTGCCCGCCCACGGGAATCGGCTTCCCTAACACCCGCCCTGCTGTCATGTTCATGGCCCATGAAGGCTGCGGATCCGGAGCGTTTCCATCCTCAATACAGCGAGCTGCATGCCGAGCTACTGGCGCGGCCGTTTCCGGTGGTTTCGGGGCAGGTGATGGTGTCGCACCGGGCGGTGCTTTTCACGCCGGCTGAAGCAACGGCGCATCGGGCGGCGGTGACGGCACTGGCGGATTTTCCAAAAATGGTGGCGACGCCGGAGGAGCAGGGGTTTCAACTCCTCCGTCTGGGCGCGGTGGAACTGCGCATCGAGCGGCACACGGAATTCACTACCTTCACGGTGTTCGCGCCGCAGGCCGGCGTGCCGTTTTCCGAGTCTGCGATGGATCAGTTGCCTGTGGGCTGGTTGGATGCGGTTCCCGGGCGGATCCTCGCGGCCGTGGAAATCGCCAGCGAGCTGGTGCCTGGCGCGGATGCGGGCACGGCGGCGACGATGGAGCGGGTCCTGAAATACTTTGACCACGAACGGTTGGTGGGCGGATGGGTGGTCGAGCGGGTGGCCTCGGTGTGGAGCCATTTCCGGCCGGACGAACGCGGTGCCACCCGGTTCCTGGTGCAGATCCATCGGATGACCTCGGGGCGCTACGGCAGGCTGTTGCAGCGGTTGGAGGAGATCGAGAACTATCGGATGGCGGCCATGTTGAGTCTGCCGTTGGCGCGCGAGTTGTTGCCGCAGGTCGAGGCGCTCGAGGCGCGGCATGTCAGTCTGATCGAACGCATCGGCGTGATGAATGATGGCGACGAACGCGCGTTACTCGGCGAGCTAACCAATCTCTCGCTGGCAACCGAGCGCCTCCAGGCCCGATGCGGATCGCGGTTCAGTCTGACCGAATCCTACGCCCGGATTCTATCCGCCCGTCTCAGGGAAATGGGCGAGGAGCAGGTTCCCGGCTATCAGACACTGGGTGAGTTTTTCGACCGGCGGCTGGCGCAGGCGTGGCACACCTGCGAGCGGGCGGAAGCAGGACTGGCCGCTCTATCAGTCCGGTTGCAATCGACCACCGGCCTGCTGCGGACGCGGGTGGATGTGAATCTGCAAAGCCAGAACCACCTACTGTTAGCCAGTGTGGACCGCCGGGCCGCCGCACAGTTGAAACTCCAGCACAACGTGGAAGGCCTCTCGGTGGTGGTGCTGACCTATTACCTCGCGAGCCTGTTCAAGATCGCGATGGAGGGAGTCAAGGGCACCGGCGTGCATTTCGATTCGTCACTGGTGGTGGCGCTGTTGCTGCCAGTGCTGGCATATGGAGTGTGGAGAGTCGTGCGGAACGCCAGGGACCAGGATCACTGATTCTCCGAATTCTCAATTGCATCCTTGAGCGGTCGCTTGATCACATAGTCCTGTGAAATGACCTCGCCGTTGCTCGTTACAGTTTCCTGAGTCAGACATCCGGATAACAGGACGACCAACGCGGAAGCGAGCAGGCATTTGGCGAAGATTGTGGGTTTCATGAGTTTGTTTTTCCGAACGACGGAACAAAACCCCGATAGCGACGGCAAGGAAATTTCCGCGGCCGGCTCACCGGATGTAACTTCCCAACAAGCGGATGGCGGAGCGGACAGACGCGAGCGAGGCGGTCTCGCTCGCGGTGTGATAGCCGGTCGTCGGGATCTGAAGCGTGGTGCCGTTGATCTGGCCGGCGGTGGCGGCGACGAGTCGGCCCAGCTCGGTGCGGCCTAACGACAGCGGCTTCGCGCGGGTGGCGTTCTGTTCCTCGATCCACCTGTCCTTGTAGGAATACGGAATCCCTAACACCCGGCAGTGATCCTGGATTTCCACCGTGAAATCCGCATCGAACTCGGCGGTGGCATCCTTCTTCCGCAATACGAGATCCTGCGCTCCGGCGGCCTCCGGCGTCGGATACGGGCTGGTATCGAGCACCAGCAACCGGCGGGTGACGATGGACTCGCGCTGGAGCCACGCGAGGGCATAGCGCCAGCTCCGGCCGGCTTCCTCCTGCGCGGTGAACAGCGCCGTGCCGGCGAAGCCGTTGCGGAAAAGATAAATGATCAGCGCCACGCTCAGGACGTTGTCGAGCTGGGCTGATAGATGGGTGTCGGTGACCCGCAGCCGGTCGAGAAAGGAAATCGGCGCGCCGGGCTGGAGGAACCCGAGGCCGTCGATTTCGAAGATGAGGTTGCGGCGGTTGGGACACAGGTACCCGGAGGAAATCGTGCCCTGGCCGAGGTAGGTTCCGGTGTAGGGAAGGTGGGCCTGCACGCGCTGGCCGGTGAAGCGGTCGGCGATGGAGGCCATCATCTGCTCGGACACCGAATCGCCTGTCAGCTCGCCACGGTTGCCGGCGATGAAGGCCGCGTACTGGAACTCGTTCGGGCCGGTGCACAACAGCCCGTGGCGGTCGATGTGTGCGGAGAGAATGATGCTTTCCGGATCCCGGCCACGGGCGACGAGCACGCCGAGGTGACGCTCCACGGTGACATCGACTTCCTCCAGTTCGCGTCGCAGGACGCGGAAGAACGAATCCTCGGTGCCGACGACCGAAGGCTCGCGCACCAGTTGCTGGAGAATTTCGACGAAGTCGGTGAGGTCGGGTGAATCGTCGGTGGTCATCGGAGTTCCGCAGCGGAAAGCAGGAATGATGCCTCATCGTCGCTCGGCGATTAAAAATTCCGTGCGATTAGGCGCGTTCCATGCATCCTCACGGTCGTGTCGTATTTGGAAATCAAGAACCTCCACACCCATTTCAGCCAACGGAGCGGGTCCATTTTTTCGCCCGGC
Source organism: Akkermansiaceae bacterium (assembly GCA_041739215.1). Lineage (GTDB taxonomy): Bacteria > Verrucomicrobiota > Verrucomicrobiia > Verrucomicrobiales > Akkermansiaceae > Luteolibacter. Next base: position 1,193 of record JBGSOI010000088.1, on the reverse strand, counting down.
AGGCACCTCGTCCGCGCGGTGGACGGGGTGAGCCTCAGTCTTGAAAAGGGCGAAATCCTCGGCCTCGTCGGTGAATCCGGCTGCGGGAAATCGACCTTGTCGCGCACCATCATGCAGCTCATTCCCGCGACTTCCGGCTCGGTCGTCCTCGATGGCGAGGACCTTTCCGCGCTGTCCGGGGCCGAAGTCCGCAAACGGCGGCTGGATTTCCAGATGGTTTTCCAAGACCCATACGCCTCGCTCAACCCGCGGATGACGATCTTCTCGACCCTCGCCGAGGCCGTCCGCCAGCGCCACTCCAAGCTGAAGGGCGACGCCCTCTTCAACCGCGTGGAAGCCCTGATGGCAACCGTCGGCCTGGATGCCAAGGTCATGCGGAAATACCCTCACGAATTCTCTGGCGGGCAGCGCCAACGGATCGCCATCGCCCGCGCGCTGGCCCCCGAGCCCAAGCTGATCGTCGCGGACGAACCGGTCTCCGCGCTCGATGTTTCAATCCAGTCGCAGATTCTCAACCTCATCACCTCGCTCAAGAAGGATCTGGGTCTAACCATGATTTTCATTTCCCACGATCTCGGCGTCGTCCACTACATCGCCGACCGCATCGCCGTGATGCACCAGGGGAAAATCGTCGAATCCGGCCCCGCGGAAAAAGTATTTCACGAACCCCAGGCGGACTACACCAAGCGGCTGCTCGCTTCAATCCCCCGGCTGGCCGCGTACGGTTAGACCTGCCGCCTCAAGCTTGGGCCGCAAGGCTTGCAAGATCGCCACGGCCGTCGCGCCGTCGCCGTGGACGCAGAGGGTGTCGGCTACTCCGTTAGAGACGATTGCCAGTGCTTGCTCCACCGCGGCATCGACGTCCTTGATCACCGCCCCCGGCTCGCCGCGGGGCATCAATGAGCCATCGTCTCGATAGCGGCGGTCCGCGAAACCTTCCCGACGCACGTTGAGTCCCGCCCCCCGGCCCGCTTCGGCGAGCGCGCTGTTAGGCAGGGCGTAGAGAATCAAATCCGGTGGGATCCCCGCCACTACGGCGGCGGCCAGCAGGGGATCGCGGCTCGCTTGGTTGTAGAGCGCGCCGTGGGGTTTCACGTGGTGGAGCCGGGTTCCCGCCTCGCCTGCCAGCGCGGCCAGCCGCTCCACCTGCCGCCGCACCAGGCCGGTCACTTCCTCCAAGGGCAGCGTCATCG
>JBGSOI010000073.1:0-3907 GCA_041739215.1 Akkermansiaceae bacterium | reverse complement strand
CATGCGTAGCGGCCGCGACCACCGCTGCAACGAGCGCCTCGCCTATCATGTGCTCGACGTCATGGTCGCTTTCCACGAATCTTCCGCCACCGGTCGCCACGTCGAACTGACGAGTTCCTGCGAGCGCCCCGCGATGCTGCCCCCCCGACAGGACGAGAGATCCTTCGATGCATAAAATTCTCATGATGAATTCACAAATTCCACCCTGGCTGCGCACCGCCGTTTTCTATCAAATCTACCCGCAGTCGTTCGCGGACTCTAACGGAGACGGCATTGGCGACCTTCCCGGCCTCATCAGCAAGCTGCCCTACTTGAAATCCCTGGGCGTCACCGCGCTGTGGCTGAACCCGATTTTCGAATCCCCCTTTGGCGATGCCGGCTACGACATCTCGGATTTTCGCAAAGTCGCCGCACACTACGGCAGCAACGACGACGCGGTCCGCTTGTTCAAGGAGGCCCACAAACTCGGCATGCGCGTGGTGTTCGACCTGGTCACCGGCCACACTTCGGATCAACATCCTTGGTTCCAAGCGGCCGCCAACGATCCTAGCAGTATTTACCGTGACTATTACGTTTTCACCGGTGACGAGCCGCAGAAACCCATGTTCGGCGATAGCATGCCGCAAACGTCCAGCGGCGAGCACTTCGTGGCTAATTTCCTGCCGTTCCAGCCCGCGCTTTGTTATGGCTACCATCAGCCTGATCCCGCCAAGCCCTGGCAACTCACTCCGGAGCATCCCACCTGCCTCGCGGTGCGCGCCGAGTTGCGGGCCATCATGAAATTCTGGCTCGACCTCGGTTGCGACGGCTTCCGCGTGGACATGGCCTCTTCGCTCATCCGGGGCGGCGAGGACTCGGACGCCCTCGCCCGGCTCTGGCAGGGATTCCGCGCATGGTTCGACAGCGATTATCCAGAAGCCGTTCTCGTGGCCGAGTGGAGCAATCCGAACCAAGCGATCAACGCCGGCTATCATGTCGATTTCATGCTTCATTTTGGCGAGCCCGCATACACCCACTTGGTTGGTTCTGGAAACGAACTCCGTGGCAAAGCGCGGATCCCCAATGTATTCTTCGAGCGCTCCGGCGAGGGCGACATCCGCCTCTTTCTCGATAACTATCTGAAACATTACACCGCCACCGCCGGCCGCGGCTATATCTCGCTGCCCACCGGGGACCATGATTTCGAGCGCCCGCGCCGAGGTCGCGACCTATCAGAGGTGCGAGTGCTGTATGCGATGCTGCTAACCATGCCCGGCGTGCCGTTTCTCTACTATGGCGACGAAATCGGCATGCGCAACATTGACGGACTACCGGAAAAGGAAGGCTCGATGTGGCGCACCGGCAACCGCACGCCCATGCAGTGGGAAAAGGGCGCACCCAACCTCGGCTTATCCTTCTCCCCCAAGAAACAACTCTATCTACCGCCAAATCCCAGGAAGGATGCGCCCACCGTTTCCGAGCAGGAAGCGAACAAAGACGCCCTCCTTCATTTCACCCGCGCGCTCAGTGCCCTTCGCAAAAAGCACTCCGCGCTCGGTAACGATGGCAACTTCCGCCCGCTCCACGCAATGCCCGGGAGGCAGGTCAAACGCGGGACCATCCTTCCCCTGGGCCGGACCGAGTTCCATCCCGTGGAAGAATCCGGCGGATCACCCGAAACATCTGTTAAAATATGAAGCGCTTCCTCAGTCTATCCATTTTCCCCCTGATCGGTCTGGCGTTGCTCATGACCGCAGTTACGTGGAGCAGTCGGGATCTTCGCCTGCTTTTCAACGGACAAGAGACCGAGGGCCGGATTGTGGGCATGACACTCCAGCGCGACGGGAGAGACGACCTGCTCGTCGGCGTGGAAACGGCGCTCACGCTCACGCTTGCTGATGGCACCCGGATTAAAGCCGACTACCGCAATTACGCCCCCACCGACAACTTGGAAACTTCCGCCCCTCCACCATCGGCAGAACTACGCCGCGTTCTCAGCGACGTAGCGCGCGGCGATGCGGAAATCGTCCGTTGGGCTCTGCTTCGAGAGAGCCGGCGCACCGAAGATCCTCGACGGGTCGTGAGGATCGAAAAGACGGAGACCATCCACGGATACTTTGATTTGGAAACCATCCCAACGCTGCTGGAATCGCGGGATGGGCAGATCGTTCCCGGCAATATCCAGACACCAAGCACCGCAGTGATCCGCGCGGTTTTCGATTTCTCCAATCCGCAACGGGTCGCGGCCAACAAAGGTGAGTCGTTGGTCGAATATCAATACCAGCGCAACGGTGTCGCGTTCACTCCGGCAAAGAAGAACTTCTTCCTAAACGCCGAACCGTATACCACCCGATTTCTACCCGTGTTTGGTTTTGAGGCCAACGGTGAATCCATCACCCAACTGTCCCACATCGGCCGTCATGGGGGACCTACCCTCGCCCTTCGGCTTTACGAAAAGTGCATGGTCTATTATGCACCTAACAATCCCGCAGAAGCGATCGTCATGGCAGCCCCCGGCCCGGTGGATGGAAAACCGCTCCTCTGGTTCAGCCGCCTGTGCGAAGGATTTTTCGGCCAATGGGGCAGCAGTTCATTGATTGCCTTAGCCGGCCTAGGATTCCTAACAACCGGCGCACTGTTCATCTCCCTCGCCGTCTGGCCCGGAAAAACGCCCCTAACTATTCCATGATACAACAACCTTCCCCACTCACCTGGCATTTCCCCCTTCCCCGCCCCCACACCGGCGTACCGCTGGGCAATGGCGTCCAAGGCCTTCTCATCTGGGGTGAAACGAGCCTACTTCTCACCGTCGCGCGCACCGGGTTCTGGGACCATCGCGGAGGCCTCGGCATTCCAGCCGGAACCACATTCAGCGGGGTCCGCCAAGCGCTTGAGACCAAAGACGACGACACCCTCGCCGCCCTCTTTCCCATGCGGGCGAGCGGTGCGGCCTTTCCCCAACAGATGGGCGGCGGGCGTTTGGAACTCACGTTCCCGGACGGGCTGCGGCCGATCGATGCCACGCTCGATCTCGCAGCCGCCGTGGTCACGGTCCGCATCGCCCGCCACGAGGACGACCCCGCGCCACGCCTGCTCCATCTCCGCCAGTCCGCCGAGGACGAAATTTGTTGGATCGAGGGCGACTTGATTTCCGAAACAAACATCCGCCTGCTGCCCGCATACGATCTGGTAAGGGACAATGCGATGGCCGCACTCGGCATCGCGCCGCCCGAAATTTGGGAGAATTCCGTTAGCCGCGGTTTCCTGCAAACCCTTCCCGCCGACCCGCCGCTTGCAGTGGCTTGGCGGAAACACGGCGACCGGATTCTCTTCTCGTCCGCCCACGGGGCCGCCGCCGCGGATACGGTGGACGCCAGCCTGATAGATTTCGACCCAGCGACCGCAGAAGCCGCCCGGCTTGAATTCTGGTCTAACTTTTGGGCCACCGCCGCCCGCGTCAGCCTGCCCGATCTGACCCTGCAACGTCAGTTCGACTACGGCCTCTACCACCAGGCCGGTCTAATCCGCCGCCACGCGCCCGCCGCTACCTTGCAAGGTCCGTGGATGGAAGACACCACCATTCCGCCTTGGAGCAACGATTATCATTTCAACATCAATCTGCAGCTCGTTTACGGAGCCGCGCTCGCCACCGGCCAAGCCGCCGAAATGCAACCGCTCTGGGACATGCTCCGCAACTGGCTGCCGCGGCTGCGGGAGCTTGGCGAGGGATTTTACAGCGTTCCCGGCGCGATGATCCTGCCGCACGCGGTGGACGACCGCTGCCAGTTGATGGGCAGCTTCTGGGCCGGTGCCATCGATCAGGCTTGTATCGCGTGGATGGGGCGCATGGCCTATCAGTATTATGACCACACCGGCGACATTGGGCATCTTCGCGAAGTCGCATGGCCGCTGCTAGATGGCGCTTTCC
>JBGSOI010000065.1:0-17318 GCA_041739215.1 Akkermansiaceae bacterium | reverse complement strand
CCCGTTTCCCTTCAAGCGCCAGGCGACCGCATGGGACAGCTCCGTGGACAGCGGCATTTTGGCACCGCCCCAGATGGCGATCTGGCCTTTGTCATTCTTCGCCACGATTTTTACGGTCGCCGTTCTCTGGTGAAACCGCACAAGCCTGAGTTTTTTGCCCGCAAACACAAGTGCTCCACCTGGCCGGATCCGTGAGATGAAGGACTCTTCCACGGTCCCCAGCACGCGGCCGTTGGCCAGTTTGATAGAAACCGCCGGATCGCTGGAAATGGTCCCGATGCTGAGACGATGCTGGGTGATCAGCCGCTTGTCATCCACGGTGTAGCGGCCGTTTCCCAAGCGGGCTTTTTGATAGCGTGGATAGACAGCCAGAGCCCGTCCCCCATTGGAAATGAATCCGAGCGCCCATTCCCATTCGGTATCTGTCAGATGTTCGAACGCATGGGATGACTGGATCTCCCGGCGCATTTCATCCGGAGCGAAGGGCGTGCCGATGGCGCAGGTGACCAGATGTTGCACGAGCAAATCCAGCGGCTGCCGAAGTGGCTTGCGGCTTTCCAGATGACGGGCCAGCGCCGCGTCGCGGGCGGCCGCGAACTCAACGAGTTCCAACGCGTTTGTCGGCACCCCGATAATCCGCGAAACGCTCCCTGGCTGATGTCCCGAACGCCCCGCACGCTGGAGCAGCCGGGCGATTCCTTTCGGCGATCCGACTTGGATCACCTGATCTACTGGCGAAAAGTCCACGCCCAGATCCAGCGAAGAAGTGGCGACCACGCATTTCAAGAGTCCCTCGCGCAGACCGTTCTCCGCCAGATCACGTTCGGCGCGGTCTAACGAACCGTGATGCACAGCGATTTTGTCCTTCCATCGCGGGCGGATCGAACAGAGCTCCTGAAACCAGATCTCCGTCTGCGATCGGGTATTGGTGAATAGCAGGGTGACGTTCGCCTTTTCTATCTCATCGGCCACCTGCCGCACCAGCTTCGTGCCGATGTGTCCGGACCAGGGAAAGCGATCGATTTCCTTCGGGATAAGCGTCTCGATGATCAGTGGCTTGTGCAGATCCGCAGAGACTTCCACCGAGCCTTTGAAAGCGTTTCCTAACAATGCCTGCCGTGCTTCTGTCAGATTTCCCAGTGTCGCGGACAGCCCCCAGATGCGGAGTTGCGGAAACCACGCACGGAGCCGCGCGAGGCAGAGTTCCGTTTGCACCCCGCGCTTCGTTCCTAGCAGCTCGTGCCATTCGTCGACAATGACGCAGCGCAGTCCGGCGAGTTTTTCTGAGAAGTCCGGGTGCGTGAGCATCAGGGAGAGCGACTCCGGCGTGGTGACGAGCGTGTGCGGGAGTTTTTTCCGGAGCCGGGCGCGCAACGCGGAAGGCGTGTCGCCGGTGCGGGCCTCCGCCTCGAAATGAGGTGCGATCTCAACAATCGGCTCGCGGAGCGCACGCAGGGTGTCGGCAGCCAATGCCCGGAGCGGTGTCAGCCAGAGGACTTGGCAGCCGGAGTTCACTTCAAGTCCCTCGACCAGAGGTCCGAGATAGACTGCCAGTGTTTTTCCCAGCCCGGTCGGTGCGTGGAGCAGTCCGGATTTTCCCGCCAGATAAGCGTTCCAAGTTTGCTTTTGGAAATCGAACGGCTGCCAGTCCCGGGCAACGAAAAAGGGCTGAAGCGCGGCGACAGGCATGGGTGGGAGTGTCGCGCGGGGGCTTGGAATTTCAAGTGGCAGGAACCCCGCGGCGACGTGCGGGCTGAAGTTCCGCGCTCTAGTTTTCGGCTTTCCGCTACGGCGCGAGATTCGCCGCGCCGGGCATCAGCAGGTGATGGAAGATTTTCTTCCCGCGTTTCTCATCGCCAACAATCTCCGCGTTTTTCAGAACCAGAAGATGTTGCGATACCGTCGGTCCACTCAGGGTTTTCGTCTCCGGCAGTTGCATCAACTCCCAAACGCAGCACTCTCCCAGCGCGATCCGCTCGACCATCGCCAACCTTGCCGGATGCCCCAACGCTTTGAAAACCATTGCCCGCGCCTTCGTTGTCATGGAAGATTAATTAGCTAAATAACGAATGGTTTGAAGCAGATAGTGGGATGGTATGGATTTCTGTAGATGGTAAGCGCGGTAACGCTAAGGCTGGCACTTCGATTGAAGTGTTTCGGAACGAGAGTGAGACATCTTGCCCCGACGGGGGCAGGCCGTCAGGCTGACTTTTTCAGCTTCGCGATGCGCGATTTCGCCATGGCGGTGAAGCCGAAGGCCATGATCGCGAGGCCGATCAGCACGGCCACCACGAGCCAGCGCTCCATCGGCACGGTAAGTTTCCCCACATTGAAAAACAACACCCCGACCACCGCCCCGCAGAAGCCCAATCCCAGCAGCAGGCCGTTGAAAAAGATGACGCGGGCCACCAGCAGCGCGGTGTCGTGGGCGGCGGGAGTGAGGGTGTGGGGATCTTGGGAAGCCATTGGAAATGATCGGATAGGAAACCAGTAGAGCCCGCTGTGTGCCACAACGAGTCCCATTTTAGAAGCAGCGATTTCATCAACACGGTTGACCAGAAACCACCGCCGCCAAATGCGGTCGCGAGTCCAGGCGTTTCGGGAACCAGGATGCGTTGCGCATGCGCAGGCCGGTGGGGTGATTCATCCAATGAGTCCGGGAGATTGATATTCATCGATAGAATCGGGACTCCGTCGTCCGCCATGGAGAGGCTGCCAGTCAACCTCGCAAGGCTCGGCGATTCACCAATTCCCGAAGCTCACGGCTCGAGCTTCACGGTGTGGACGAGGGTGTCCTCCTTGCCATCGGGATGGGTAATCAGGAACAAAACGCGAATCTCGACATCGGCTGAGAATGGTGGCGGGGTCCATTCCAGAACGCCCTTTTCGGCGTTGTAAACCATGCCGGCCGGAGCATCGACCAAGCGGGCGGAGTCCCCTTTTGCGATGGTCACCTTGGAGACGATGACCGGGTTCTCGACGGTTTCCTCTTGCACCTTGGAAACATCCGCAGGCGGTAAGCTGCCCGGAGCCGTCTCAGGGAGCAGCTGGGGATGTTCTGCTGCGAGTTTCCGCATCTCGGCGAGGCTATGACCACTTTTCTTATCCAGAATCGATCGGATCAGGTTTTCGGGGATCACCTTGGAAATTCGTTTGATCTGGAGATGCTCGTCAATTGACAACGGGCCACCGAGAACGGCCTTGGACCAGGACAGGAGATAGAGCAGCCTCAGCGCTTCCTTGCGCCCTTCCAGCAGGGCGAACACCTTGCGGAACAAATCGGTTTTTTGAAAATCCCCGGTTTTTGCGTCCACCAGCGGGACACAGGCGACATAGTGGATGAGGGCACCATCACTGTCTTTCAACTGGTTGCAGATGGTTGCCAGGGAATACCGGAAGCCGAAATCCGCCGGTTCGAGGCGTGCTGCATTCTCGGCATAGGCCCGGGCGGGTTGGAGCATTCCGAGACGACGGTAGGTTTCCGAAACCATGTAAGATCGATGGGCATTGGTCGGGTCGTGGCTTTGAGCTTCCCGCAGCAGTTGAAGCGCGGCGGCGGCGCTGGCCGGGTCGCCGCCGCCGAAGATGTCGCGTGACAGATAGGCGCTGGCGACCTTTTCGAGCCGGTCCGCCTCGGCGGCATTTCCCTTGCGGGGGCCGGGAGCGGAAAAATCCTTCATGCGGATGGTAGCCACGGGGATGGCAAGGGACACCCGGTCCGCGCCCTCGTAACGAAGCGTCGGGACGCCCACCACGATGCCGTCCGCATTGACGAGCGCACCACCGGAGTTTCCCGGCATGATGGCCGCGTCGATCTGGAGATAGGATTTCCCTTCGATTTCGCGGTTGGTGGAGTTGATGAGGCCTTGGGTGATCGTGAGATCGGAGCGGGTCTGACCGGGCAGGAACGGAAATCCAAGGGCGAAGCAGGCATCACCGGCCTTGCTATCCGCCTCGGATTTGGAAAGCCGGGCGGGGATGAACCGGCAGTCCGGCGCATCGATTTTCAGCAGCGCCATGTCGTTCTGGTCGTGCACCTTGTGAAGTCGGATCCCGTCGAACTTCCGGGCCTCCCGTTTGCCGCGCTGTTCGACGATGGCCGTCACGCTGAGCGGGAGAGGCGTGCTTGCGACGTGGAGATTGGTTAGAATGAGACCGTCTTGGGAAATTACAATCCCACTGCCGACTCCCTCGGGACTTGAAATCAAGACAATGGATGGCTGCAGAGTCTCAAACAACTTGGGAGCCTCCGCCGCACCGGCCACGACGACGCACCCGACGAGACTGACGAGTCGGGAAACGATTTTAAGGTTCATGGTTGTCATCTCCGGGTTTCATGGTTTTCCGGGCGTGGCGGAGAGCTCCCTTTCGATGGCATCGCAGTCGAGATCATAGACCGCATAGCTACTGCCAGCGGGTCCTTGAGTCACGAGGGTTTTGGTGCTTGAGATCATGGAGAATCCCCCGATGTCAATCCGCGGGGTGTATTTGATTTTGAAAACCTCCTTGAAGCCGTCTGCCAGTCTGCGAACCGAGATCATGTTGGAATTCTTGTCCGGGTCGCTCCGGTCGTAGTTCGTGATCAGGAGGTAACGTCCCGAGTGGTCAAGCTGCAGGGTGGCGTTCGCGGTCGCGCCGGGGAGTTCCTTCGCCTCGAATTTCTCGGAAGGATTGGGACTTAGGTCCATCAGCCCGTTGGAGTCCACCAGGTAACGACCGGTGGCGTCAGGAGTGCCTTCGATCGCCCCGTATGCCTCCTTAACCGTCGTCCGGTTTCCCTGGCGCAGGATGCCATTTGAGAACGACCAACAAACCGAACCGGAGGCATTGGATTGCAGGCGAAACGTGGGTTGGGGAGGGATTCCAGGACCGAAATCATAAAGTTCAAGATCGAGTGTGTCCCGGTTGATCTGCGCATAATACCGCTTGTGGCGATCGTTCGCGATCACGGCCAAGGGCCCCCGCGACGCGCTGCCGGTGGCGATGTCGCCGATTCCCTGCTCGCTGCCTTGCGCCTGGCTGCCGAACTGTTTGCTCTGAAGCAACTTGCCGGTCCGGATGTCGTAGGACGAGAGCTTGCCTTTCTGGTCGAGCAGATAGATGCGGTCCGCATCGCCGAGCATCTTGCGGGCTTCACCTTCGATTTCGCAGAGTTTCCGACCATCGAGCAGGCTCCACGCGGCATGTTTGTTGTTCTCGGAAGTGAGCATGACGTTCCCAGCTCCCGCAATTCCCTTCCAATCCCCCCGGACGGAAACCAAGGTCCGGCGGCTGAGTTCGATGGTTCGCTTCCCGTCGGAGGAAACGATGACCGGTCTCGCGGGAGCTTGGGACAAGGAAAAGTCAAACTGGCGTGTCATCGCGCTGCCCAATTCGCCGGTCCAGTCCAGCTGCAAGGTCCCCTGGGCGCGGCTCACCATTTCCGGCACACTCCAAATCAAAGAGTCACCGGAAATGGAAATGCCGCCCCCGATGCTGGAGGTCGCGCGGTGGCCGGCCCCGCGAGGCAACGGAATGGTTACGTTTTCCCCGCCAAAAACGAATTCCGGCGGCAATGCTGGAATCTCCGGCAGATTGAGCTGCATGAGATTCAATTTGTCACCTTCCGGGATCAACAGGATGCCCAGCGAGGAATCCAGATAGAGCCTTCTGTCGAATGCCGGTGCGCTCCCCGAATCGCCACGGTGAATAGCGGGCACAAATGGTGCCGATCCAAGGACACCGATCGATCGCCTGCCTTTATCGGTTCGAAGATCAATCGATGCCTGCGGGGCGGGAAATTGCGAATGGCGCCTCACCACAGCGAGTGACAGATCGCCTCCGCCTTGATCGGGAATATCCTTGGACAGGTTTCTGCCCGCCGCAGGGATGTAGTTCGACCTGCTGTTGTTCTCGCTCGAAATCACCATGCCGGAGGCCATCCGCATCGAAATCGAGACCAATGCGTTCCGATCGGACTCCAACGCCGATCCTGAAATGTTATAGACCGCGCCATCCGCTGATGCCCTTGCCCGCAGCGTGGCAGGGACGAATTTCGGAAATGTAGGGTTGCTCTTCCGCTCTTGGGAAATGATCGACGACAGGTCGATGCCGCAATTGACGGCCTTGAACGTCGTGGAATCAACAAATCCCGCGGTCTGGTCGGTGACCACCAGCACCGGGCAGCCGGCTCCCAGACGTGGCGCGGCGATCGAAGTCAACTCGCCCGGAAGCTCGATCAGCCGGGCGGATTCCCGCTTGGATGTGGCGTTGTCCCAGATTTCGACCACCTTGGTCTTGCGGTTGGCGAAGTAGGTTTTCCCCAACTGCGTGGCGACGAGCGTGTCGGATGTCGCCGGGTACGGCACTTTGTCGAGAGTTCCGGTCTTCAGATCGAGAGTGGCCCAGAATGGCGGCTTGTCCGTTTGGATGAACAGCACGGAAGCGTCGGCGGAGGGAATCAGGTCGAGGACCGTGCCACCCGCTTCGATGACGGAGCGGGCCTTCACCAGATCTTCAGGCGTGTCCGCCGCCGCTTCCGGGAGTTCGATCAATTCCGACGGCGGTTTGGCCCATTTGGCGACGAGGGTGCTGTCATAATCGAGCGAAATGGACTCGTTGATGACAGGCTGGCCCGGATTCGCGTCGTCAATCACCTTGATCCAGAGAGTCGTCGGCTTGCCTGCCCAGGAGAGATTCTGACTGATTTCCCGGCCGGCTCCTGACTGTTGAAAAGGGATCGGCGGCACCTTGGCGAGGCGTTCCTCAAGCGAGCCGCTGCCTTGTGACTCGAGTTCGTGGGTGGTGGCAGCCACCAGCGAGAATGAGGCCGAAGCGGGCGGGAGGTCCCACTTGAGCGAGCAGCTCAGTTGCGCCGTCGCATCCGAGCCGCTGACCGAGAGCTTCACGCTCGTGGGCCGGTTAGGGATGGAATCCAGGGCCTCGTCGATGTTCACCCATTGGCCGCGGTGGCGGATGGCGAAAACATTCAAATCCTGGCCCACCAGGACGGTGTTCTCCAATGTGGCTTGCGAACCCTCCAGTTTTTCAAGGGTGGCACCAGCGGCGGTCTCGGTAGCGGAGATGGATTGGAGTGCGACTTTCATCTGAGCCCGGAGACGGGCGGTCTGATCGGATAGTTCCGTCGACCGGGGATTACGGGCCCGCCGCGCTCCGCCCCCGGATCTCATGTCCTCGCGCCTCTGTTGAGACTCGGACCGATTCAATTCGTTCATTTCTTGGACCTTCTGCTCCATCTGTTGGCGCAGCGATGCCACCTCTTCAGCGGGCAGTGCTGCACCCGGTGATAGGCGGAGGGCGCGAACCGCAGCTCCGGGTGAAGAGGCATGGCGCTTGAACGCCTCCAACCGGAGTTCCGAACCGAAACCGAACAGGCTGAGGCCGTTTGGCAATTTTCCCCTCCTGACCCCGGAAAAGAACTCCGGTTTGGCGGAGCCTATCGCAAAATCGACTCGTTTCTCGTCATCGGGGACATCCGCGATTATTGTATAATCCAGCTTTCCGTTCGGCGACCGACCGGTCTGAACCACAATCGCCTGCCGGAACGTGCCGTCGTTCAGGCGGACGATGCCCCAGGCATTCGAGATCTGTTTGATGACATCCTGGCCGAGTGGCGCGATCTGGATGGATGGAGGAGATGTGGATTCCGTGCTCCTGGCGGTGACGCCTTTGTCCGATTCCTTGCAGGAGAGAAGAGCCGCGAGGACTCCAAATCCCAGCATTCGGGGAATGAGATAAGGGAGCTTCCTGGTGATTTGGCACGAGCGGGAAGGCATCATGACCACACACCAAAGCCAGTTGCGGAAGCGAAGGCGAGGCAAAATATCCTTCCCGCCTCCGCAAATCCTTGGCCATTGCGCCGTCAGCGGACCACCCGCGCACCGCCGCCGCCGATTTGTTTTTCGACCTCCTTGCGGGTGGCCATCGAGGTGTCGCCGGGAGTGGTGGAGGCGAGCGCGCCGTGGGCGGCTCCGTATTCCACGGCTTTCTGGGCGTCGTTGAACTCGAGGAATCCGAACTGCACGCCGGACGCGAACGAATCGCCGCCGCCAACGCGGTCGAGGATTTCGAGGTCGGGGTATTTGCGGGATTCGTGGAATTTTCCTTCATGCCAGAGGATCGCGGACCAGTCGTTGACGGTCGCGGATTTCACGGCGCGCAGGGTGGTGGCGGCGACTTTGAAGTTCGGGAATTCCTTCACGGCGGTTTCGATCATCGCTTTGAACGCGTCGAGCTCGATGGTGGAAATGTTGTGGTCCACGCCCTCGACTTCGAAGCCGAGAGAGGCGGTGAAGTCCTCTTCGTTGCCGATCATGACATCGACGTATTTCGCGATTTCGCGGTTCACTTCCTGGGCTTTCGCAAGGCCGCCGATGGTCTTCCAGAGCGACGGGCGGTAGTTGAGATCGTAGGAAACAACGGTGCCGTATTTGTTGGCGGCTTTCACGGCCTCGATGGTGACGGCGGCGGTGGATTCGGATAGAGCGGCATAAATCCCGCCGGTGTGGAACCAGCGCACGCCGAGCTTGCCGAAGATGTGGTCCCAATCGACGTCGCCCGGCTTGAGCTGCGAGGCGGCGGTGTTGCCCCGGTCGGGGTTGCCAACCGCGCCGCGCACGCCGAAGCCGCGCTCGGTGAAATTCAGGCCGTTTCTCACATTCCGGCCGATGCCGTCGTCCTCGCGCCATTGGATGAAATCGGTGGCGACACCGCCCTGCATGATGAAATCCTCGACCAGGTGGCCGACCTCGTTATCGACGAACGCAGTGACGACGGCGGTCTTGTAGCCGAAGCATTTCCGCAGGCCGCGCGAGGTGTTGTATTCACCGCCGCCTTCCCAGACGGCGAAGTTGCGGGCGGTGCGGATGCGTCCTTCGCCGGGATCGAGGCGGAGCATGACCTCGCCCAGCGAGAGTTGATCGAAGGCGCATTCGGATTTCGGTTTGATCGTGAGAGGCATGGGAGTTGGTTGATTTTTGGCGATCAGTCCCCGTGGCGGGCGTGACGGACGCTGCCGCGGCGAACAGGCGGCGCCACCTTGGGAAAGATCGGCCGCCCGTGCAATACGCACTTGGGGTCAACGGAGGATTCTGCACAAATCGAAATGAAGAATGCAGGAAATCCCATTAAATGCGTCCCCGACATCCGGTTCCATTTTGTCATGCAAAACCCGGTGAGTGCCCGATCTCGCCCTTTTCTGACGGCTCTCTTTCACATCCGGCCAGATTGATTGCTAATTTTGATGAAGTTTTTAAAATTTGAAGTAGAATATGACCGTTCGAGCCGAGTTCAGGCACCGATCCATGCGGTTTTCACACCAAGTCCCACAACACATGAATCATTTTCCCCTACGCAGTTCCGCGTTTTTTAAAAATATCAGAATCACTCTCGCCTCACTGTTCCGGACTCGGGCGGGAGGAATCGCTGTCACAATCATTTCCGTGGTGGCGATGATCACTCCTGCCAACGCTGAGATCCACCGGCTCAACAACGATGAAACGATCCTTTTCAAGCAACTCGCCGCCAACGCAGGGCAGCGGCGGACCACGGTGAAACTTGATCCCATTCTTTGCATCGTCGCCCGCAAACGCGCGGCGGATATGGCGAAGCGGAATTATTTCAGTCACACCAATCCGGATGGCCAGGGGCCGAACTTTCTCGTCCGCCGCGCCGGCTATGCGCTTCCTTACTACTACGATAGTTCCCGCGCGGGAAACAACCTCGAATCCATCGGCATGAGCACCGGCCGCCCGCAGGAAATGGTTTCTCTTTGGCTGAAATCCAGCGGCCACCGGGTTCACGTCCTTGGTGAGATCGATTTCTATCAACAACAGAGCTCGGTCGACGTCGGGGTCTTCCGTTCACCCAAGGCTCCTCATTATAAATACTACGTTTTCCTGAGCGCGCCGCCCAATGCCGCGGCCAAGCCCCGGGCCGCCATTCTCAAGAATCCGAAAGGCGTCACCATTGCCCGCACCCGGGCTCCCGCCAAGGCTCTGGTCCCCTTCAGGATGGCGACTGATTGAGGCGGATTGAAGTGCCAGTCTGCTCGTGCGATTGACTTCGGGAATTCCGTCTGGAAACTCCCGTCCGATGAAACGCAATGCACGGCAGCACCCGGCCCACCACAAGCAAGGACTGGTCATCCGCCCGGGCAAGGACGCGCCGCTCAGCCGCACACAGGTGGAGTTCAACCGCCTGATGAAGAGCCTCGAATCCACCAAGTCGAGCCATGCCCGCGAGCAAGCGCGGCTCGACGAGGCGCTCGCCACCTCCATCCGCGAGCTGATGCCGCTGATCGAGGATCTCAACCGCGCCAACCGCGACATCATCTTCTGCGGCCACAAGGCCCTGCAGACTCTCAAACTCAGTGCCAAACGCCGCGACTGGTTCGCCGACCTGTTGTGTGGAAAAGCGGAGGATCTGCTGGCCGATCCGGTGGGTCTGAGTGAGGAGGAAATTGGAATGTTGGAGTCCATCGTACAGGAACTCAGCCCCGTTGAGGAGGAAGACAGCGACAACGAGAAATTCGACTTCCTGCGTGAGATGATCGAACAAACGGCGCGTGACGCGGGTGTCGATTTGGACCTTGGCGATCTCGACCCGAGTGGCGATCCCGTGGAGTTCGTGCGCGCCATGCGTGAACGTCTGAATGCGGTCGCCGGAATGTCAGGCGACGGGCAATCAGCTACTAACAACCGCCCCCGCAAGCCGACCAAGGCCCAAGCCGAAAAAGAGCGCAAACGCCTCGAGCAAGAGGAAGCCAAACACCGCGACCTCAAATCCCTCTTCAAACAACTCGCGAAAGCCTTCCACCCGGATCTCGAACCAGACCCGCAGCTCAAGGAGCACAAGAAAGTCTGGATGCAGCGCCTTAACACCGCCTACGCCGCCAACGATTTGCGGGAAATGCTCCAGCTCGAAATGGAATGGCTCGGCGAGGAAGCCACCAACCTCGCCACCGCTGGCGATCAAAAACTCCAGGTTTACTGCATGGTCCTCAAGGAGCAGATCGCCGATCTCAAGCGCCAGACCCATCACTTGCCAGACGAGCCGCAATACGGCCCCCTCCAGCGGTTCAGGCATCCTTACTACGGCACCATCGCCAATCCGGCATCGATCAAACGCGAACTCCGCGAGGATCTGGCCCGCCATCGCGAAATGTTGGAGATCCTCGCGAGAAACGACGCCAACGCCCGCCGGATGATCTACGACTGGGCCGACGAACATGCCTTCCGGTCGAGCCGCCCGTTTTAGCCGGAGGAAGCAGACCGGGAGGATTTCACGACTTTCGGAAATTGTTGCAACAACGTCCGCGAATCCTGCTACACCACGCGCGTCATGATCAGTGCATTGTTAGTGTTGGCGGGCTTCGTGGCGCTTTATTACGGCGCGGAGTGGTTGGTGAAGGGGAGCAGCGCCTTGGCCCTGCGCTTCGGGTTGCCGCCGCTTTTGGTGGGATTGACGGTGGTTGCCTACGGCACCAGCAGCCCGGAAATGGTAGTCAGCGTTGTAGCCTCTCTCAAGGGCGAGGGTGATCTCGCGATCGGCAATGTCGTCGGTTCGAACATCCTGAACATCGGCCTTATCCTCGGGCTCACCGCGCTAATCACGCCGTTGAAGATGGAGTTCCAGCTCCTGAAATTCGATTCGCCCTTCATGATCGGCGTCAGCGCTCTCTTCTTGTGGATGTTCCGGGATTTCCGGATCGACCGGTGGGAAGGAATGGTTCTCGTCGGGCTGGCGGTCACCTACACTGTTGTCAATATCATCATCGCCAAGCGCACGACCACGCCACGGGTCGAGGAGGAATATCAGGAGGAAATTTCCGCCATCACCCAAGGCACCGGCACATCAATGGGCAAGCTGGTCCTGCTGATCGTGGGCGGACTCGCTGTTTTGATCGGCGGCTCGCGCGCGTTCGTCGTCGGTGCCTCCGACCTTGCCCGCATGTGGGGCGTCAGTGAGGCGCTCATCGGCCTCACTATCGTCTCCATCGGCACCAGTCTCCCCGAACTCGCATCGTCGCTCATCGCCGCACTCAAGAAACAGGCGGACATTGCCATCGGCAATATCGTGGGCTCCTGCATCTTCAACATCCTCGCCATCGCCGGAGTGGCCTCCATCGTCAAGCCGATCCACGCACCTAACATTTCGGTGGTGGACAACTACGTCATGATCGGCATGGCGGTCGTGTTCATCCTCATGGCCGCCACCGGTTTCCGCATCAGACGCTGGGAAGGCGGGGTGCTGCTGCTGGGTTATGCCGGATACCTTGCCTGGCTCTGGCCGAAGTGATCGAAATTCGACAACCCCGTTCCCGGACTGACCCCGCGGAGCAATGAGACAAAGTCGCTCGAATCGTATAAGTGACCATTTCGTCGATAGAGCCACTCTTCCATGGGTTTAAGCGGTCCCCCATTTTATGGGGATTCCGTGCTTTCGAGTCTTGTCGGGCTGGAATTGATGCATGTTCAAGGCGATGCAATTGTTTGGCCGCCTGTCCTTGATTTCCGCCGCGTTGGCACTGCCGGCAGTGGCGCTGGTGAATGGTCCTTATTCTGCGGACCCGAATACCGTTCACCTCTATCATCTCGGTGAAGCGGCGGGCAGCGCCTCCACGGCGAATGCCGGTTCCGCCGGACGCACGGCCTTTCCTTGTGACGGCGCCCCGATTCTGGCGACTCCGCCTGCCGTCACCTCAATCTTCGGGGCCGCGGGCTACACCGGTTTCGGCAACGCCGGGGATTTCGGCGGCAACACCGACTATTTTCTCGGCTACGATTCGACCAACCCGGCCGGTTACAGCGCGGACACCGGAGCGCTCAGCAGCGATGCCATCACCCTTTCCACGCTCGGCATCAATGGCTCCAAACCGTTCACGCTCGAAGCGTTGATCAAGCCTGCCGGCACCACGGGCTCGCGGGAAATCATTTCCACGGACTCGTCGGCGGGCAGCCGTGGGTTCCAGTTCCGTCTCGTCACGGGTGGTGCCACCGGACAACAGATCGAGTTCCATCTCATCGGCGTGGGGGGCACCCAGAAGTTCGCGGCCACCGACCCTAACGGACCGCTCGCGTGGCCGGACACCGACACGGACCTGATGAACGACGGTTGGGAAATCCACTATTTCACCGACCTCTCCCATGACGGGACGGTAGACAGCGACGGCTCGCTCGACAAGACGGAGCACGACGCGAAACACGGACCCCGTCGATCCTCGGTGGACACCCACCACCGCCGCGCTGGCCCACCACTGGAATTTCAACGGCAATCTCAACGACACCGTAGCACCGTATGCGGCGGGCATGCCCTATCACATTGTTCTAACCATCGAGCCCCGCGCCGGGGCAGCGGGCACCACCCGCGTCACGTGGTATGCCGCGCCGGCAGGAAGCGCATCACTCGGAGCCGCCCAAGGTACCTTCGACACCGCCAATACGCTGAATCAACTCAACGATGCCCTCGCTTACCTCGGTCGCTCGCAATACGCCACCGACAGCACCGCCAACGCCCGCTACGACGATTTCCGGATCTGGGACGGCGCGCTGACCCTGATGGAACGCGAGACCAATCACCTCGCCGGGCCGGACGCAACACCGGACGAGGACACGGACAACGACAGCCTTCCCGATGCCTGGGAGATGCGCTGGTTCCGCAACCTCAATCAGTCAGCCGACGGCGATCCCGATGACGACGATTACCTGAATGATGCTGAGCTCGATTCCCAGAGCGATCCGACCCTCGCCGCCTCGACCCCGCTCGACCGTGACGCCAACGGCCTGACCGACACTTGGGAAATCGAATACTTCGCCGATCTAACGCACAACGGCGGTTCCGATCCAGACAACGATGGCTTCGGCAACCTCCAGGAGCACGAGGCAGCCACCAATCCCGCTGCCGCCTCGTCCCGCCCAACCGGCACGGCAGTTAGATAGGTGCCGCTGGATGACGGGAACAACGCCACCAGCGATTTCGGCTATGCCGGAGCCTCCGCCATCAATTCGGTCGCGTTCGTCCGCTCCTCGATCAAGACAGTCGGCAACCAGCAGTTCATCACCTGGTATGGCCGCCACCAGCATGATGCCTCCGCTGCCTACAACAACACCATCTGGATCGGCCGCCGCACGCTCGGGTCATCCAACTGGGAGATTTTCCGCCATCCGAGTTTCACCGCCAACAAGGCGGAGATCATCATGCCCATTCCCGAAAGCTCCAGCTTGATCAACCAGGCCAGCACCTGTCTCGATCAAAACGACAATCCGGTCACCTGCACCTGGTGGGCTCCTAACACACCGACCAACATTTCTCGCCGCCAATACATGGTGGTGTTCCGCGATGACAACGGAACCCATCTAACCGCCGACGACACCTGGCAGACCCGCACCGTTTCCAACCGCACCAGCGATCCCATCGGCACGCGATATGCGGAGGACCACGTCCGCAACCTCGGGCGGCCTGTCGTCGTCAATGATGGTGCCGACCGTATCATCGTCGCCTATCGCGACAACCAGAGCACGTCGAGTCTGACTAACGGCGTCACCAACGGCCCGACCGTCGTCCACAGTCTTCCGAAAGCCGACGATCCCCACCGCATGGTATGGATCCAGTTCGACCTGACAAATGACAATCTCGGGAACTACGAGCCGATCATCGACAACGAACTGTGGGACCGCGACCGGCAGCTGCATTTCCTCTATCAAGCGGCGGAAGGCCAGGGCTACACCGCCCCCGCGAACCTCGCCTCACGGTTCTCGGTGCTGGAGTGGAATGCCGCTTCTTACTTCGCCCACTCCCCGCAAGCATCGGTGGCGTTCAGCCCCGACCAAACGCAGATTTCCATCACCTGCCCCTCGCAGCCGAGCTGGGGTTAACGTCTCTGGAGCAGCCCCGATCTAACGGACTGGAGCGTGATTGAAACCCGGGCCGGAACCGGCCAGCCGCTGGTCTTCACGCAAGCCGCGAACGCCGGGGAAAACAAACGCTTCTGGCGCGTCGAGTTCAAGGAGGGCGGCTTCTAGCAGCCCTTCATTTATGGATATTCAGCCGGCAACGGATTGAATGTGGTCCCGTTGGACAACCCACTCCCGGCTTCATTGGAACGAATCCATTGCGCGTTCCAAATTCATCAAACCCATACTTGCCGCCGGAAGTTGAATGATGGCCGGGATAGGATGCTGAAATCCCGCGGCTTTCAAACCGCCTCCGAGATGCGCAGCCGCAACCGGTATTTCGATTGTGGCGTAATTTTTCCCGCCGTTGGAAGCGGATTGAGCTTGGCGATACCGATGACGTAGGACTTTGGAATGCCGGCCATGCCGGGCGGGAATTCATTCGCCGGAATCACGACCTTGCGCGGCTTCAGATCGGTGTGGATCCTCACGTTCCTCGCGGCTTGGTTGCCAGCCTTCACCCGCAGGACCACCACCGCGTCGCCTTGCGTCAGACACTGGGCGTTGATCGGGCAGCGCTGGTCCTTGGTGACGGCGATAAAGGTGATTTTCAGATCCTCGTCGTAGCGCAGGGATTCACCGGCGCGAAGGACGTCGGCTTTGTTTTCCGCGCCTGCGGCAAAGCTGGCGCTGGTTCCCAAGACGGTCATGGCAAGCGTTCTGATCAAATGGCGGCGGTTCATGGAATGGTGATTTAATGGTTATAACTACATCATCAAATCCGTGAT
The DNA here is from genome assembly GCA_041739215.1 of Akkermansiaceae bacterium. Taxonomy (GTDB): domain Bacteria; phylum Verrucomicrobiota; class Verrucomicrobiia; order Verrucomicrobiales; family Akkermansiaceae; genus Luteolibacter. Next base: position 1,639 of record JBGSOI010000065.1, on the reverse strand, counting down.
CCGGCGGATTTTGGATCGACTGGATTCATGGGATCAGCAAAAACGCCCGGCTCCGGTGAGGGAGACGGGCGGATTGAAATGGAAACGTCGGTCGCTTATTCGCCAAGTCCGAAGCGGACGAAGCGGGTGACGGTGAGGGTGTCGCCGAGCTCCTTGCCTTTGGCTTCCAGCAGGGCCGAGACCTTGATGTCGGAGTCTTTCACGAAACCTTGCTCCAAGAAGCAGCTTTCAGCGAAGAACTTGCCGATCTGGCCCTTGAGGATGTTCTCAATGATGTTCGCCGGCTTGCCTTCTGCCAGGAGGCGGGTGCGAAAGATGTCGAGCTCGTTGTCCACCACGGATTGGGGGATGTCCTCGCGGGAAAGTCCTTTAGGAGCGCAAGCGGCGATGTGGAGGGTGAGGTCCTTAATGAGTTCCTTGAAGCTGTCGGTGTCTTTCGATTCAGGCTTGGTGGTGCCGACTTCGATGAGCACTCCGACCTTGCCACCGAGGTGGATATAGGAAGCGACGACACCGCCCGTGGCTGCGTCGTAACGGATATACTTGCGGAACTGGAGGTTTTCCCCGACTTCGCCGACCTTCGCCTTGATCGTGTCTTCGATGGATTGGTCGCCGTGTTGATGGGCGAGGGCGGCCTCGTGATCGGCGGCTTTGGAAGCGGCGAGCGCGTCGGCGATGTCACCGACGAATGCCTGGAAGCTTTCGTTTTTCGAAACAAAGTCGGTTTCGCAGTTCACTTCCAGCAGCAGGCCGGAGGTGGCGTCGGCGTTGACGCGGGCGGTGATGACGCCTTCGTTGGCGGCGCGGTCGCTCATTTTGGCGGACTTCATGATGCCCCGCTCGCGGAGGAGCTTGATGGAGGCTTCGAGGTCGCCGTTGGTTTCGGTGAGGACTTTTTTGCAGTCCATCATGGGAGCGCTGGTCTTGTCGCGGAGTTCTTTGACGATTGATGCGGTGATCATGGGAAATATATGTTAGTTATAGAGATGAAAACGGGCGGCCCGTCGTGAGACAGGACGCCCGCATTCGGAAAACCAGTTAGTTTTTGCGGGCGGCGACCATGGCATCGACCAGATTCTGGAGGATGATGCGGATCGAGCGGATGGCGTCGTCGTTGCCGGGAATCGGGAACTGGACGAGAGCCGGGTCGGCATTGGTATCGACGATCGCGATGATCGGGATGTTCAAGCGGCGGGCTTCGGCCACGGCGATGGTCTCGCGGGCGGAGTCCACGATGACGACGGCGTCAGGCTTCTTGTCCATGTCGCGCACGCCGCGGAGGTTGCGAAGGAGTTTTTCGCGCTCGCGGCCGAGGGCGGCGAGTTCCTTTTTCGACATGGCCTTGAATTCAGGCTGCTTCTCGATGGTTTCGAGATACTTGAGGCGCTCGACCGACTTGCGGACGGTGAGGCTGTTGGTAAGCATGCCGCCGAGCCAGCGGTGGTTGACGTAGTGTTGGCCGGTCGCTTCCGCGGCTTCGCGGATGGCGTCCTGGGCCTGGCGCTTGCAGCCGACGAAGAGGACTTTCTTGCCCTTGCCGACGAGGTCGGCGAGGAAATCGGAGGCTTTATCGAGCTGCTGGACAGTTTTTTCCAGGTCGATGATGTAGATTCCGCCTTTGTCCTTCATGAGGAAGGGC
>JBGSOI010000054.1:0-3863 GCA_041739215.1 Akkermansiaceae bacterium | reverse complement strand
GGGCCCATGATGGCGTGGACTTCACCCTTCGGAATGTCGAGGGTGACGCCTTTGAGGATTTCGGTGCCGTTTTCGAGAGTGGCGTGGAGGTCTTGGATGTGCAGGCTCATGGATGGAAGAAGATCGTGGATCGGAGATAGGGGATGAAAGACGTCGCGGAAACCATCAGGCAGTGATTTTGCCACGGAGCGTGACTTCCACCCCGTCGATGATCGCGCCGGGTGGGAGTTCGAGGACATCCGCGAGATTGATGCCGGGCTTGAAACTGACGTCATGGATGACGCCGGTGGCGGCATCGTGGAAATGGCCGTGCTCGCTGAGATTCGGGCAGTAGCGCGACGACTCGCGGTCGAAATTCACCTGCCGGATGATGCCGTGCTGGACGAGCGCCTCGAGGCAGTTGTAAACGGTCGCAAGCGAGATGTTCGGCAGGCGGTCCTTGACGCGCATGAAGACGTCGTTCGCCGTCGGGTGGTTCCGTTCCTGCATCAAGGTGCGGTAAACCTCCTGGCGCTGACGCGTCATTCGAAGGCCGGAGATTTCCTCAGGAATTTCGATTTCGGCAGGAATTTCTGGGTTTGGGCTGACCATTGCGGCGGCAACGTAGGCCGGGTAAGACTTGGATCAAGAATAATTCCAATTATTATTCTTTGAAATTTCAGACTTATTAAGGACCAGGAGGCGAGCATCGGGGAATCCGGAGACCCTTCATAGACCCGTGATCAAAATGCCGCAGGCACCTCCAAACTCCGGTCAAGCGCTGTTGGCGATGCGGTCGGGGAGGGAGGATGGCGGCATTTTTCGGATTTGACGGGTGTTTGGGCTCAACTCAAAGGCAACATCCGACTCGCTACCGTTCGAGGGTGGCGGAGTTGAACTCATCGCACGGAATTTGGATCGCTTGGCAGTTCTTATGATGGCCTCGATCCAGTCCCGTCGGCCCTGGCAAATTTCAGTGCCATGTTTGAGATTTCCGGAGGCCGGAACAGGAAGTGCACTGTGGTTCAAGGTCGGAAGTGATGCTCTTACATTGATAAGAGATCTGCGCCCCCGGACCGGCCTGCAGATTCACCGAAGATTCTTCGGAGCTTGTTGTCCGGTCAGAAGAGGGGGGCCAGCGCTTTAACCTGAGGCAACCGGACGCTGATCCGGTCGTGGCGTTGCATCCGTTCGTGGGACCGCCGGTACCGCGCTATCGAAGCGATTACCTTCGCTGTCAGGAAAAATCTCCTCCCGGCTTTGTTCAATTGGAGTTTTCCGACTCCTCCCCCAAGGTTGCCGTGGGAGGCATCAATCGTTACTACGAAGCCTCCAATGTTCTCTGGGGTTGGCAGGAAGCAGGCCTGCTTTTCGGAATAGACCCCGAACTCATTCCCAGAAGTGAATCGCTCGGACTTCCACCCTTACGGTGTCTTTTTCCAAAGATAAATCCAGCGCTCGGACGCCACCTTGCCGGTCTCGTCGAGCAGTTCGCAGGTCATGTCCATTTCGGTCAGATCCTTCGGAGGCTCGCAGACGAAGAACGCCCGGAGCACTTGCGGCATGTGGAGTTTATCGCTCCGACCGAGGCCGGCGGGCAGGTCGTCCACGTTCGGCATGCTGACGTCTGATAGCCCGACGTGGATGAGTTTCACCGATTGCTGGTTGATGGTGACGACCGGTTTCAGCTTGGAAATGTCGTCCCACTTCGGATCGCCGACTTTTTGCTCGGGCTGGAGCGGCTTCGCGAAATCGATGACCATCAGCACCTGGTCCGGTTTCTGAACGGGGGTGCCATAACGGGTCGCCCTCACCGAGAAGATCCCCGAAGGCGCCGGATCGCGCATCCAGCGGAGCCGGTAGTGGAATTTGTAGGGCTTGCCGACTTCCAGCGCCGGCGTCGGCTCCCAAAGGAGGATCACGTTGTCGTCGGTTTCATCCTTTGTCGGCATTTCGATGAGGTGCAGTTTTCCGTAATCAAACCCTTCGACAGGCTCGACCTTCACGCTCGGGCGGTTGTGATAGAGCGCCTCCGGATCCTGATAGGAAGAGAACAGGCGATCCCGCTGCAAGAGCGACCACGAGCGCGGTTTTTCCATCGTGAAGACGCAATGGCGGAACTGGTCCTTGGTCGTTTCAAGCGGGCGGTAGTGAAGATTGCCGCTGCCGAGTTCCATCAGCAGGCCGTCATTGTCATGAACTTCCGGGCGGAAATCCAAAGGCTTCGGATGCGTTCCCTCGCCGAACCAGAACATCGAGGAAAACGGCGCGAGCCCGAGCTGTTGGACCGGCTTGCGCAGTGTGATTTCCGCCTCGATATCCACCACGGTCTCCACGCCCGGCGTGACCGTGAACTGATAGGCTCCCGCCACGCTCGGGCCGGTTAGCAGTGCCCAGGCCTTGAGCGATTTCGAATCCTTCGCGGGTTTTTCCAGATGGAACTCGGAGAAATCCGGGAACTCCTCCGGCACGCCGGGCAGGCCGCTGTTCATCGAGAGGCCACGGGCGGAGAGGCCGTAGGGCGCGTCTTTGGGGATGGCCCGGAAGTAACTGGCGCCGAGAAAAACGAGAAACTCGTCCATGTAGTCCGGCGAATTCAGATGGGTGCGCGCGCGCCAGCCGGCGAATCCCGGAGGCGGCGGAGTGCCGGCCGGGATCTTGTTTTTGCCATGGTCGAAGAGGTTCTCATCCACGGTGAGCAGCGTCGATTTCCCGGCATCCACCTCATGGATCGCCACCATCTTTTTCGCTGTCCAACCGGGGTGGAAGAAATCGATGGAGAACGGCCCCTTGCCCCACCAGAGGCCGGATTCCATCTTGAATCGGATGTCGCGGTGTTGGTCGTAGCTCAGGTTTTTCCAGAATTCCGCGAGCTCTTGTTTCGGAGCCACGTCGGGCGCGGCCGCCAGCTTCCGGGCTTTTTCGCGCAGCGTCTCGAAGGAAAAATCCTGCCCGGCGGCCAGTCCGGCCGAGCCGATGAGAAGCGCGCACGCGACAAGTGGAAAACGGCGATGGAAATGCATGCCGCAGCCTTGGCAGACATCCAAGCGCTTGGCAATAGCGTGGCGGATGCAGGTCGGCTCAAGCCGCGTGCCCGCCGAACGGCGCGAGGAAGCGTTGCCAATCCGGGATCCCGTGGAGATTCCGGATTAGCACCGTGGCGGGCAGCGCGCGCGGCATGTGGGGTTTGCGCAGCAGGCGCAGGCCGGCTTCCTGAGGCAGGCGGTCGGCCTTCTTCTCATTCACCGAGCGGTGCGACAGCACGCAGTTCTCCCACGACGACGCACCACCGCGCGAACGTGGCACGACGTGGTCGATGTTGCCTTCCCCGGGCGCGAGTTTGCGGCCGGTGTATTGGCAGATGCCGCCGTCGCGTTCCCAAATCCCGCGCGCGCCGAAGCGCGGACGACACAGCGGAATCTTCGAGTAGTTAGAGGCGACAATCACCGTCGGCACCCGGACCGCTCCGCGAGGGGTGTTCACCACATGGTCCTCCTCGCGGATAGTCAGCTTGAGCCAATCATCCCATTTCAGCGGCGAAATGGAATCATCCCCCTGCACGTCGAGCCCGTTGGCCGCGCCGGTCGCCATCATGCAGAACGCCTCGGCGGGCGTCTTCACGTGAATGGCCTGCCAGTTGCGATTGAGCACGAGCACGGTGGATTTGTGGAGGATGGATTTCATGGAAGAGGTTGCTAGTTTTCAGTGTTCAGTTTTCAGTCTTTAACTTCGACGTTCGATGTTGGGCGTTCGATGTTCGATGTTCGATGTTCGATGTTCGATGTTCGATGTTCGATGTTCGATGTTCGATGTTCGATGTTCGATGTTCGATGTTCGATGTTCGATGTTCGATGTTCGATGTTCGATGTTCGATGTTCGATGTT